>JBIOWL010000548.1:0-2367 GCA_044868645.1 Aestuariivirga sp. | reverse complement strand
TCCAAGAAGCCCATCATCTTCCGCAATACGCCGCAATGGTTCATCTCCATGGGCGACAGCCAGAAGAACGGTCTCCGTGAAAAGGCGCTCGCCGCCATCGATGCCACGGAGTTCTTCCCGGCAAGCGGCAAGAACCGCCTGCGCGGCATGATTGCCGAACGCCCTGATTGGGTGATCTCGCGCCAGCGCGCCTGGGGCGTGCCCATCGCCGTCTTTGCCGACAAGGAAGGCAAGGTGCTCGTCGACGCCAAGGTGAACAAGCGCATCTATGATGCCTTTGTGGCCGAAGGCGCCGATGCCTGGTTCGCCGATGGCGCAGCCCAACGTTTCCTCGGCAATGAATACAAGGCTGCCGACTATGAACAGGTGCGCGATATTTTGGACGTCTGGTTCGATTCGGGCTGCACCCATGTCTTTACGCTGGAGGACCGGCCCGAACTGAAATGGCCCGCCGACATCTATCTTGAAGGCTCGGACCAGCACCGCGGCTGGTTCCATTCCTCGCTGCTCGAAAGCTGCGGCACGCGCGATAGAGCGCCTTACGACCAGGTGCTGACCCATGGCTTCATCATGGGCGAGGACGGCCGCAAAATGTCGAAGTCACTCGGCAATGTGGTGGCCCCGCAGGATGTGATCAAGAATTCAGGCGCCGACATTCTCCGCCTCTGGGTAGCTTCGTCAGATTATTCCGATGACATCGGCATCGGCCCCGAAATCATCAAGTCCAATACCGAAGCCTATCGCAAGCTCCGCAACACCTTCCGCTACGTGCTGGGCGCGCTGGATGGGCTGAAGGATTGGGAACAACTGGCCAACATCAAACAGGCCGAATTGCCGGAGCTTGAGCGCTACATCCTGCACAAGCTGTGGGAGTTGGATCAGCTCGTTGCCAGCGCCTACAAGGTCTATGACTACAAAAAGATATTTGCTGCGCTGATGCAGTTCATGACGGCCGATCTCTCGGCCTTCTATTTCGACATCCGCAAGGATGCGCTTTATTGCGATCCTTGGTCCAGCATCAAGCGCCGTTCCTGCCGCGCCGTCATCGATCAGCTCTTCCACTGCCTCACCACCTGGTGGGCGCCAATCCTTGTCTTCACCATGGAAGAGGTCTGGCTGCAGCGCTTTGGCGGCGAAGGCTCGTCGGTGCATCTGATGCAATTTGCAAAGGCACCTGACGAGTGGCGCGATGATGCACTCGCAGCAAAATGGGAAAAGATCAGGGATGTGAGGAGCGTGGTGACGGGCGCGCTTGAGATCGAGCGCGCCAACAAAACCATCGGCTCTTCGCTCGAGGCCGCGCCCAAGGTTTATGTGAACAAGGAAGCTGCCAGCACGCTCCAGGGAACCGACTTTGCTGAAATCTGCATCACCTCCGCAATTGACGTGGTGGAGGGCGATGCGCCCGCCACTGCCTTCCGACTCGACAGCGTGAAAGACGTGGGCGTCGTTTTTGCCAAGGCCGAAGGCACGAAATGTGCAAGGTCCTGGAAAATCTCCAAGGACATCGGCAAGGACAAGGACTTCCCCGATATCACGCCACGCGATGCCGAAGCCGTGCGCGAATGGCAGACGCGATTTGGCAGGACGGTGTGAACACTTCCACCTCTTCTCGTCATCCCGGCGAAAGCCGGGATCCATTTGGCCCGCGCCAGTCGGCTCAATCGCTTCAGGGGGTCCCGGCTTTCGCCGGGATGACGACTAATTGAAGATCGCATTCATCGGTCCACTGACGAAACTGGGCCTCCTTTTGACCGCGCTCACCTTCGCCTTCGATCAGATTTCCAAATTCTGGATCCTGCGCGTCATCAATCTTGACGAGCGCGGGCCCATTCAGGTCACGCCGTTCCTGGATCTCGTGATGGCTTGGAACCAAGGCATTTCCTATGGGCTGCTCGAAACCCATGTCCAGGAAGTACTCATCGCACTGAGCCTTGTCATCAGCGCATTCCTCGTGGCTTGGCTGGCGCGGGTAAGGCATCCGCTGCAAGCTGGTGCCATCGGTATCATCATCGGTGGGGCCTTCGGCAACGCCCTTGACCGCATCCTGCACGGCGCGGTTGCCGATTTCGTGCTGCTCCACTGGGGTAACTGGAACTGGTATGTCTTTAACATTGCCGATATTGCCATCGTTGCCGGGGTGGCGCTCTTGCTCTATGATGGCTTGTTCTCCGGTGGGGACGAAAAGAGCAGCTAGGGCTGCCTTGGTTTTGCCGGAAAGTGGGCACAGGGAAGGCGAATGAAAAGAGAGTCTGTCACAAGGGCATCGATTGCCATGGGTTTGGCCGTGGCACTGGCCGGCTGTTCCAGCGGCCTGTTGAACTCCAAGTCCAATGTCGTTCCAAGCAACAATGTCCAGGTGGGCAA
>JBIOWL010000547.1:0-5136 GCA_044868645.1 Aestuariivirga sp. | reverse complement strand
CCGAGAGCATGACGGCGTCGGCCCCTTCATAAACCGCCGTTGCCACGTCCGACACCTCTGCACGTGTCGGCACGGGCTCCGTCACCATGCTTTCCAGCATTTGCGTTGCCACCACCACCGGCCGGCCATAGCGCCGCGCCGCACGGGTAATTTGTTTTTGCAGGGAAGGCACCGCTTCAATCGGCAATTCGACACCAAGATCGCCGCGCGCCACCATGATGCCGTCGGCCTGCTTCAGGATGTCATCCAGCACGGTGAGAGCCGAAGGCTTCTCGATCTTGGCCATGACGGATGCGCGGCCCGCCACAAGCTTCTTGGCCTCTGCCACGTCTTCCGCCCTCTGCACGAAGGAGAGCGCGATCCAGTCCACGCCGGCGTTAGCTGCTGCCTCAAGGTCGGCGCGGTCCTTCTCGGTGAGGGCAGGGATGGGAATGACTGTGTCCGGCAGGTTGACACCCTTGCGGTCGGACAAATCGCCGCCATAGATTACCTTTGACACAATCCTGTCCTTGCCCGCCTCGGTGATTTCAACGCGCAGGCGGCCATCATTCAGAAGCAGGCTATCTCCCACTTTCGCAGCGGCGAAGATTTCCGGATGGGGAAGATGGACGCGGTGTGCATCGCCCGGTTTCTGGTCCGCATCGAAGATGAAGGTGTCGCCTGCCGCGATGCGGACGTCCTTCGTGGCGAACGTGCCGATACGGATCTTTGGCCCCTGCAGGTCGGCGAGGACGCCGATAGGCCTTTCCATCTTCGCTTCCACTTGGCGGATATGGCCGTAGAGTGTCCTGAGCAGCTCATGGTTCGTATGGCTCATGTTGATGCGGAACACATCAACGCCGGCCACGAACAGCTTTTCGATCATGTCAGGGGTGGAAGACGCCGGGCCGAGTGTGGCCAGGATCTTGACTTTGCGATTGCGATGCACGGGTGTCTGGCGGTTTGGTTACGGTGCGGGCGTTGTCTTTTCGCCGGAAAGCGAAACGGTCCAGTCGGCTTCCTCGCCGGTATCAACTTCGAAGAAACCGACTTTCTTGTAGCCGCGCTCCTCGCACTTTTCGAAACCCTTGATGGTGAAGATCTTCTCGCGGATGCACATCATGGATTTGCCGCCCCAGCTGCCCCCCTTGTCGTAGTCGATGGCATAGACATAGTAATAACGGGCAATGAGCGGCGTCTTGAGAAGAGTGAGGCACTTCTGCGGTTCCGCCTTCCACCAGCCTTCCGTGGCCCAGCCTTCTTGGTTCTTGTAGCCGATGGCGACGCCCACCGTGCTTTGCGTGTTGTTACAAAGCTCCAGTTTGGCCTGGGCGGGCTGGGACATGCCAGCCGCAAGGGCGAGCGCGCCCAGAATGCCTGTCAAGCTGCGATGCATGCCGTGTGATCTCCAAGGGCTCATACGAATCAGTGCTAATTCCCACCCCGGCTCGCCATCCGTCAACAGGAAGCTTTGGGGCAGGGATATGGCCCCTTCTCAATATCACCCTAAAAAGAGGCTGGAAATAGGCCATCCACAGGGCAAGACCCGGCTGTGGACGAATGCCAGTCCCCATTTGTGCTCGTGCCCGCCAACCCCTACATGGAGCATGTCATGGCATTGGATGCAAAGACACGGACTGAATTGGAAGCGGCGGCCTTTCGCCGGCTGGTTGGGCATTTGCGCCAGCGCAGCGATGTCCCGAACATCGATCTCATGAACCTCGCCGGCTTCTGCCGCAATTGCCTGGGCAACTGGCTGACGGATGCCGCCAAGGAAGCAGGCGTTGAACTCAGCAAGGACCAGTCGCGTGAGGCCATCTATGGCATGAGCTACGAGGACTGGAAGGCTAAGTACCAGAAAGAAGCGACGGGCGCCCAAAAGGCCGCCTTCAAGCCCCCTCACTCTCACTGATTTAATACAATACACTTAAGGAGCAGCCACAATGGCCGAGAAGACAAAGACTAGTTTTGCCCAAGGCCAGCTGCGCGCCCTTGTGGAACGCATCGAGCGGCTTGAGGAAGAGAAGAAGACGATCGCCGGCGACATCAAGGAAGTCTATGCCGAGGCGAAGGGCAACGGTTTCGACACCAAGATCCTTCGGAAAGTTGTGGCGCTGCGCAAAAAGGATCAGGCCGAGCGCCAAGAGGAAGAGGCCATGCTCGATGTTTACCTGGCCGCGCTTGGCATGGCGCCGCAGCAGGAAGCAGCCGAATAGCTAGCGCATCGGGCGAGCAAGTGGAATCGCTTGCGAAGCGAAAGATGCGCCAGATTCTATGAAGGCGAGCAACTTTCCGCCGTCAACCGCTTCGCACTTGAGGGCCCGTTGCTCTATTGCAGGGAAGTCGCGTCGTCTTCAAAGCTGGCGCGTGAGGAGAGCCTGAGAACCGCATCGGGCAGATTACCCTTGCCCTCACGGTTGACAATTTGTCCGTCGCTCTTGCCCTCGGCATTCGACTCAACATCCATCGATGTGGCAGGACCAGTGCCGTCCGGACCGAGATTGACTGCGACAGGCAGGAAATCCCTCTTCATGTCCTCAACGCCGGGCGGCAAGCCATTGCGCCGCAGGTCAGCTTCTACATCAGGCGCCAGCCACGACCACAAGGAGGATTCACCCAGGGCCGCAACTACCGGCTTGATGATCACGTTATCTCCGGAAATGGATATCTCGGAACTCGACTTGCCTTCCAGATTGGCAATACCAGTGGGCGTCTCCTCGATGGAAGCGTCCTCAAGCGGACCTTCGATGGCGCCATCCGGTGCATTGAGGCTTCCGAGCGCTGCAGCGACCTGCGACGGCTTGTTCACGAAACCTTGCGATTCCGGGGGCGCGGCGGCAGGTTCGATGAGAAGTCCCTGTGTCTTGGCGTCAGCCATCGCAAGAACAGCAGCCGGCTTCAGCCGCGGCTTGGGGCGCTTGCCGTCAACCGGCCCCCGATAGGCTTCAGCGGCTGCCGAATCCGCCAGCGCCGCCAATTGACCATTGGCAACGGTTCCCGTCTCTTCGGCATCGACTGGATCTGCAACAGGCGTGGGCGCCTTCAGTTTCAGCTTCTTCTGGTCACTTGCCGACTGGGCGGCGGCGGCATCGGCGCTGAGATCAGCCAACTCTTCGTCGGCACCCTCATAGGCAGCTTCAAGCGGTGTCTGAGCGGCCTCTTCAAGCTGGGCGTCGGCCTGTACTGGAACCTCTTCAGGCGCTTTTTTGTTGGAACCGACAAGCAGGCCAAGAAGACCACCTGACTTCTTCTTTTCGGCGGGTTCAGCCGAAGCGACCTGTGTTGCGGACCAGAGAGTCTTGCCGTGGCGCTTGCCCACATATTTCTTGCCGTCGCGGATATAGCTCGCAACCTGCGAGCCCCGCATGCCGGGCCCCCACTGCCGCACATTGCCGCTGTCGGCATGGATGAAGCCCGTTGGGCCGGCAGCCGAGCTGTAATAACCAACGCCGCCCATGCGGTGGGCAAGGGCGACGTTACGGATTGTCTTGGTCTGCACATCGGGGAAGAAGAAGTCGATGGCCTTGCCATTCATGTGCTGGCTCTTGCCCGCCACCTTGCGGCCGATCCGCTTCAGGAAAGCGTTGGTCTTGGGCGAGCGGTAGCCGCAAACAATGTTGATCGGGGCCTTGGAGCCAAGGTCGGCATGAAGTTCCCAGATCAAGTCAACGGTCTTGGGATCGATGACAATGGTTTCGTTGCGCCGCCAGTCGCGCATCAGGTGGTTGATCTTCTTCATGGCCGACGGAACATAGCGTCCATTGACCATGTAGGTGACGGTCAGCCGTTCCTTGGTGTGAATATGATAGAGTGAAATGGTGCGGTTTTCACCGCCGGCAATGGACGGCGCACCGGTGAGACTCCAGGCGCCAATGGCCAAGGTGCCCACAACGGCCGCTGAAGCGACGATCTTGGAAAATGTCCGTATCAATGTCTGGTGTTGTCCGACGTCTTTTCTACCCACCATCACCCTACTCACCCCGGGGCATATCCCGCCAATTCAACTCAACTTTTAGCCGGTCTGTTAGAGCGACAGTCCCACTCTATCCCGGCTTTGGACATCGAACAAGATTACGGCCACTGTGAGGCAGCAACCCTGCCGGTAACCCTAATGCCGGCCTGCTTAATAAGGCTTTAAGAATAAGGGTTTCAGTCGACTTTCACTTCAGGCGTTGAACTGGCGTTCTGTACAATCCGGTGCAGGTGCTTGCGGCCGAACACTTCAGCGGTGCTCTTGAAAGCTCGACCAAGGGCTTCATCTCGCCCATAAATATCTGAAAAATATTGCATTTTTCCAGAATCATCAGGCCATGCGGTAAAATAGGTGAGGTGGACCTTGATCGGATCGGGCACCTTGACCGAAAGGGTCTTGCCCGCCTCCACCTTCTTCTCCACGGCGGCGGCGTCCCAGCGCAGCAGCACCTGGGCGAATTCCTTGGGATTTTCGACCCGCACACAGCCATGGCTGAAGCTTCTCTGGGCTTCGGCGAAAAGCTCGCGGTTGGGTGTGTCGTGCATGTAGATGGAATGGCTGTTGGGGAAGAGGAATTTGATCTCACCCAGGGCATTTGCCCCGCCAGCGGGCTGAACAACACCGATGCCGCTGCCCTTGCCAACATAATACCAGTCAATATCACTGGAGCTCACGCGCCTGCCTTGAGCGTTGACCACCTGAAAGCCTTTGCGGTCTAGATAGCTCGGATCATATCTGAGCTTGGGCAGATATTCATTGAGAAGGATGGATTGCGGCATGCCCCAGGTGGGGTTGAACACCACCGTCTCCATCTCATCGCTGAACATCGAGGTTTGGGTGTTGGGCTTTCCGACAATGACCTTGCTCTTCCAAGCGCTCTTGCCGTTCTCCATGACATTGACGGTGAAGGACGCCTGGTTCACGAACACATGGCGACGCCCCATATTTTTCGGAAGCCAACGGATGCGCTCCATATTGGTAATCAGTTTCTCGCGCAGGACCTCGGGTGAATCGCCACCATTGAGAGCCCGCACCGTAGCCTGGTCGAGGTGACCGGTCTGGGCGATGCCACTGGATTTCTGATAGGCCTTGAGGACCTTAGCTAATTGTTTGTCCAAGGTCTCGATTGTTTTTTCATCGATCTCCGCCGCATTGGCCGGCACAAAGCCTTCGGTTTTGAGCCT
>JBIOWL010000546.1:0-2221 GCA_044868645.1 Aestuariivirga sp. | reverse complement strand
TTGATTTTGCTGCCCCAGGAGTAGAAATTTGGCTGGCAGCGCCGAGGCGAGGAGTCCTACAATTCAGTGGAACGTCCTATGCCGCTCCATTTGTATCAGCTGCCGCAGCCCTCACGAAAACGGCTGAACCGGAGCTTCAGCCCGCCGATCTGAGGATCAAACTCCAAAGTTTCACCGAAGATTTGGGAAAACCTGGTCATGACCCGGTCTTTGGCCATGGCTTGATCAATAGTGAAAGTATTTGCGACCGAGATTGATAGATTTGCCTATTTCATCCACGAGGCCAGAAATGGCCACCCACCAGCGCAAGTCGGCGATCGGATTGGCCGCTCCGTACAATGGGGCGGAAATCCCCGCTGAACCGGGCAATGCTCCCGTTCATCGGGACGCAAGAGCAAACTCAGCCAGGTGTTCAGACCTCACATCTCCAGCACGCGATCGACCGTCACGATGGAATGCTGGCCATAGCCGTTGAAGCGTGTTGATGTGGCGATGCCATAGGCGCCGAGCGTGCCGAATTCGATGAAGTCGCCTTCCCTGATGCCGTCATAGAGATCAAGCCGGTGCGGAAGCACATCGGTGGGATCGCAGGTGGGGCCGAACACCTTGTAGGACTTTGAGCGCCCTTCCAATTCCTTGCCATCACGGATGAGGCGGAAGGGCGGCTTCAATTCCGGCGCCTGCATGAACTCCATGAGCCCGCCATAGACGCCATCATTGATGAAGATGTCGTCGCCATCGGTGCAAACGAGCTTCACCTGCACGACCAGAGACATGCAGGTGGCGACAATGCCACGCCCCGGTTCACATTCGAGGGCAGGGCGGTCATTGCCGAAGGATTTCACTACCGCGTTTTCAATGGCACGGAAGAAGACTTCCGGCTCCGGCGCCGTTGAAAGCTCATAGTTGGCTGGAAATCCGCCGCCCACATTGAGCTTCTTCACCTTCACGCCGGAATTGCGCGCGATCCGTCCTGCCGCCTCGATATGTCGCACATAGACCTGCGGCTCCTTGCTCTGCGAGCCCGGATGGAAGGTGAGCACGGGCTGATAACCGGCAGCGACGGCCTGTTGCAGCAGCTCGATGCAGATATGTTCGGGCGCGCCAAACTTGGTGGAGAAATCATGGGCTGAAGTTCCGCGTTCGCGTGGCAGCACCAGACGCACGGAAAGCTCAACCGTTTCGTCCTTGCCGATGACGTCGATGATCTTCTGCACTTCCTCGCGCGCGTCCACGGCAAAACGGCGGCAGCCATACACATTGTAAGCGTCTGCGATCTCGCGGCGCGACTTCACCGGATTGTGGTAATTGAACTTGGCTTTGGGCTGCACCTTCTGCACGGCGGCCATTTCCTGAACTGACGCCACATCCCAAGTGGAGATGCCGGCATCCGCTAAGGTCAACAACACCTCTTCGGTGGGGTTGCACTTCACCGCATAGGTGACGAGGCCCGGGAAATTGTCGATGAACTGCCGGGCTCGCGATTTTAGTTCAGCGGGTGAGAAACAGAACACCGGTTCTTCCGGGCGCAAGGTTTTGGCCATGGCCAGCGCATCGGCAAAAGGCTTGGAATGCGCAGGGTGCAGGACGACAGTGGCGGTCGTGGTTGTCATGGGGCAACTCCGTGAATCAGTGGCACAAATTTGCACCTGACTTGTCTCAGACAAAAGACTGCGATCCGTTGCATCTGGACGTTTGTTCCGTCATAGTGACGGAAAATTCGTCGGAGTGAAAGTTGACTGCAAAGGATGATGAGTTGCTTGGCCTGCTGCGCGTCAATGCGCGGGAACCCGTGGCATCGCTGGCGCGGAAATTGGGAATCTCCCGCACAACCGTTCAGGATCGCCTGCGCCGCCTCGAACAAACGGGGGTGATCGAAGGTTATTCGGTGCGCCTGGGCAAACTAGCCAAGGATCCGGGTATATCGGCGGTCGTCACTATCTATGTCGAGCCGCGCCAGGCCGCCGATGTTGCCAAAGCCATGGCCGCGGTGCCGCAAGTTGAAACCCTCTATACTGTGAGCGGAAAGTTCGATCTTGTGGCGCTGGTCAAGGCCAAGACGTCGGAAGACATGGATCGGCTGCTCGACCGCTTTTCGGACATGAAGGGTGTCACCGACATCGAGACGGCGGTCATCTTGTCAACAAAACTCGACCGCAGATAAAACAGGCTCAACAATTGGACGGATACAACATGCGGCGCTTCATTCTTGCAATTGCCA
>JBIOWL010000545.1:0-6207 GCA_044868645.1 Aestuariivirga sp. | reverse complement strand
GCCGCGCGGCAAGTATCACCGCCTCTGCCGTTCCGCCTTTACAGGCTCTCGACCGACGCACTGCACAGAAACTCGGGAGGGGGCAGATCGAGCCCGATGCCCGCATCGACTTGCATGGCGATTCCCTTGAAAACGCCCGCATGAAGCTGGCCCATTTCATCGCTAGGCAGCGCCAGGAGGGCGCGAAATTTGTGCTTGTCATTACCGGCAAGGGCGCCTCGCCTTTCGCACGTCACACCCTGCATGGCTTGGGGCATTTCCACGCCCCCGAACGCGAGGGCAGGTTGCGCCGCGAACTGCCGCGCTGGCTGGCCGAAGACCTTTTCCGCCAGCACGTCGTGGGCTTCCAGCCCTCCCATCCGCGCCATGGCGGCGGCGGCGCCTTCTATCTTCGTTTGCGCAAGCGCGCCGATCATCAGCCGTGACGCCCTTTGGCGCCAAATTGCGCGAACTCCGCCAGACCCGCGGCGTCAAGCTAAAGGATCTGGCGGAAGGCCTTGGCGTTTCGAGCGCCTATCTTTCGGCCCTTGAGCATGGAAAGCGCGGCCGCCCCTCCTGGCATCTTGTGCAGGGGGTACTCGCCTATTTCAACCTGATCTGGGACGAAGCCGAGGAAATCGTCCGCCTGGCCCGCATCTCCCACCCCCGCGTGACGATTGACACTTCGGGTCTTTCACCCGTTGCGACGGAACTGGCCAACAAGCTGGCCGATCACGTGGCGAAGCTTGAACAGGAAGAAATCAAGGCCATGCTTGTTGTCCTCTCAAAGGTCGAAACGCGCCGCCGCTGAAGGGAACGGGCGTCGCCGGGTGAATGGATTAGTCACCGACACCAATGATGTTCTGATCATAGTCGACGAGAGCGCCGGTCATGACACCAGCTCCAGGCGAAAGCATGTAGCTCACCAGAATCGCCAACTGCGCCGGCTTTACCAATTGCCCCATGGGGGCATTTTTCTCGGCGATCTCCAGCCAGTTGTCGGGCGCGTTGTGCCATTTCTTCTGCACAGCATCCTCACCTTCAGTGTCCATCCAGCCCGGCATCACCGCGTTCACCCGGATGCGGTTTTTGCGATAGGCATAGGCGGCGTTGCGTGTCGCAGCCGCGAGCGCCGCCTTTGATGACGAATAGGGGTGCAGGAACGGCTGTCCGCCATGGCCCGACATGGAGAGCACATTGACGATGCTGCCCGGCTGCTTTGCCGCAAGGAGGCCCTTCACCACGCCCTGCATCAGCAGCATGGGCCCAAGCACATTGGTGTGGAAGATGAAGTCGAAATTCTCGCGCGTAGTTTCAAGGAGAGAGGCGCGGGCTGAGGTGGCGGCAGCATTTGCCAGCACATTGATCACGTCAAATTTCTTCGCTGCTTCCTCGACAGCACCGAGAGATGCCTTGTCATTTGAGATATCGGCGCTAATGAAGATGGCTTCAGTGCCGAGCTTTTCTAGTTTTGCTACGGCATTTGCGCCTTTGGCCTTGTCGCGGCCAATAATGGCGATGGCCTTGCAGCCATCATTGGCAAGTTGCGATGCTATGGCAAAGCCGATGCCCTGGGCGCCACCGGTGACGATCGCCCTGCTTCCTGAATGTGCCTTGGTCACGCTGCTTCCAGTTCCTTTTCGGCTTGCTTGGCGCCGGTGATGTAAGCCACCACCTCCTCGCCGCTTGTATTTTTCTTGATGAGGTTCGCCACGATGCGGCCGCGGCGGAACACGATGATGCGATCCATAAGATCAAAGACCTGGCGCATGTTGTGGCTGATCAGAATCAACGGCTCGCCATTCTGCTTCAGTGTGCGGATGATATTTTCAACCTGCGCCGTTTCCTGAACGCCGAGGGCAGCCGTTGGTTCGTCCATGATGATGAGCTTGGACGGAAAGGTTGCGGTGCGAGCGATGGCGACGCATTGGCGTTGGCCGCCAGACATGCGGCGGATGGTGTTCGCCAGATTGGGAATCTTGACACCCGTTCTCGCAAGCGCCTTCTGCGTTGCCTCGCGCATGGACTTGCCATCGAGAATGGAGAACGGCCCGAGCTTGAAGAGAAACTTTTCGCGTCCGAGAAAAAGATTCGAGGGAACGTCGAGATCGTCAGCAAGCGCCAAGGTCTGGAACACCGTTTCGATGCCGGCCTCGCGTGCATCCAATGGCCCCTTGAAGGAGACTTCCTGTCCATAGAACTGGATGCGCCCGCTCGTCGGCTGCTCGACGCCGGTGATCTGACGCACGAAAGTGGACTTTCCTGCGCCATTGTCGCCCATGATGGCAACATGTTCGCCTGTACGCAGTTCAAAGTTGGCGCTTTCCAGCGCATGAACGCCGCCATAGTGCTTGGTAAGGCCTTCGGTCTTGAGAACAATATCTGACATTAAAGCCCCCTATTTCACCAAACCTCTGCGGCGCTGGCGCCACTGATCGAGAACAACTGCGGCCACGATGATCATGCCTTTCACCATCTCCTGGTAATAGGCGTCGAGCTTCATGAAGGTGAAACCCGAAATGATGACACCGAAAATCAGCGCACCAAGTACGGTACCAACAATCGATCCGCGCCCGCCCGTAAGCGAAACACCGCCGATCACCGCCATGGCGATGGCATCAAGCTCATACATGATGCCCATTCCCGCCTGAGCGGTCAGGTTTTTCGATGAGAGGACAAGTGCCGCAATGGACGCCAGAACCGCGGCGAGCGTGTAGACGAGGAGTTTGTGATTTTCGACCTTGATGCCTACGGTGCGTGCAGCCTCTTCATTGGAGCCGATGGCGTAGCAGTGCTTGCCGTATTTGGTGTAGCTCATGATAAGCTGGAACAGTATCGCCAGAGAAATGAAGATGAAAACCGGCATCATGCCCTTGCCGATGCCAGCAAAGCTTTCGGTTGGAAATGAAATGGGATTGCCGTGGGACCACCAGCGCGACAGGCCACGCGCAAACACCATCATGCCGAGTGTGGCGATGAAAGGCGGGATGCGCGTGTAGGCGATGACGGCGCCGTTGACGAGGCCGGCAACGACACCACAAGCGATGCCCACCAGTATCGGAACGATGACAGGCAGATCCATCCAAGCGTCGGAAAAGATTGCCTTGGGATTGGGATTGCCATTAACAATGGCGGTCTGGGCAAAGGACATGGCGATCATGGCGGTTGCGCCCACTACTGATCCCGAAGACAAATCAATGCCGCCGGAGATGATGACCTGCGTCACCCCGATGGCAATGATGCCGACAATCGAAACCTGTAGAATGATGACTTGAAGACGCTGCTCGTTGAAGAGCGTGTCGACATTTGCGCGCGTATTGAGAAGGAAGGATTCTCCTAAGACAAGGCGGCCCAGTATCTCAAATGCTGCAACGATGATGACAAGCGCCATCAGAACGTTAACTTCATTTGGCCAAGCTCGCTTTGACGTGTCAAAGCCAACGCCGCCCACACCTACAGCCTTGTCAGCCATTTCTTCCTCCGCGCGAGGGTCGGCCCCCGCATCTGAACCCCGTCAGAGCGGGCACGCTGCCCGCTATGAGGGAGGCCACACTGAGAATTGCAAAGACCCGACCCCTTTGCAACACGCTCAGAAAAAGGAGCGGCGCACAAGGCACCGCCCCTATCAGTACCAGGGAGAGAAATCAGTTCTTCTTCAGGTAGTCGCCGATGTTGGCAGGCGTTACCAGTTCAAAGGGAATCCACACTTTCTGCTCCACCGCTTCACCCTTGGAGAGTTTCACGGCTGCATCCAGCGCACCGGAACCCTGGCCAGCGGCATTCTGGAACACAGTAACGTCAAGATCACCGGCCTGCATTGCAACAAGTGCGTCCTGGGTTGCATCAACGCCGCCCACAACCACCGACTTCATGTCGACGTTGGCGGCCTTGAGAGCCTGGATCGCGCCAATCGCCGACTCGTCGTTGTTGGCGATGACGCCGTCAAAGGCTTCGCCCTTGGAGAGCCAGTTGGTCATGAGGTTCTGAGCTTCATCACGGCGCCAGTTGGAGGTCTGCTCGTCGATGATCGTGACCTTCACGCCGCAATCAGGGCCGCCGATCACGTCATGAATGTCCTTGGTGCGCTGCACGGCGGCCTGGTTTGAAAGCTCGCCCATGATCACATAGACCTTGGCTTCAGTCTTTCCAGCTTCCTTGAAGAGGCGGCAGGCTTCCTTGGTTTCGAGCGTGCCGGAGTCGACTTCGTTTGAGGCCACGAAAGCCTGGTTGTCAGGCAGCGTGTCGAGGTTGATGGGCTGGCGGTTCACATAAACCAGCGGTTTGCCTGCGGCCGCGGCGGCATCCGACATCGCCTGAGTGGCCGAGGTGTCGACCGGGTTGACGATAATGGCATCAACGCCTGAAGCGGCGAAGTTCTTGATCTGGTCAAGCTGCTTAGCGACGTCATTCTGAGCATCCTCGATCTGCACTTCGATGCCGTTGGCATCCGCGTAGGACTGGATGCCGTTGCGCAGAACGGTGAGGAAGTTGTCGTCGAACAGCGCCATCGACACACCCACTTTGGTGGCGTGTGCCGTCGACGTCATCAAGGCTGCCATGGCGGCGGCGATGAGAAATTTTTTCATTTGTTTGGGCTCCTGTTTTTGGGCGCCCGGCAACGCCCACTTTACTCACCGGATTCCCCGCGAAGCGGGTTGGTTTCTAGTTTTGTCCGCAACGCATCCTTGGCTGACGGCGCTGGGGAGAAAACAGCGCCGTCCGCTTGGCAGACTGAACGGTGAAAGGCCGTAGACATTTGCTTTCCCTCCATTCCGCCCTGGCTCTTTCTGGCCGGTTGCGGGTACCAAAAAATGGAATAATCATTTCATTTTTTGACCACTGCGGATAGAATATTCCAAATTTGAATGGAGTCAATCAAACTGGAGTACACGGGCACAATCCTATCATTTCCCATCAGAAGTCCTGACTGCGGCGCTGATGAAGAATTGTCAGAGATTTTCGCTGACGACAATTTCAGGCGGGAGGAAGGATTGCTGTGGTGAAATGCGGCGCTCTTCGCAGGCTGCCACCATGTTGGCAACGGCGCGCTGCGCCAGCGGGACGACGGGGGTAGAAAGCGCAAGATCGATGATGTCATCGAGCAGGGCTGCCCTGGTTCCCGGCGTCAGTTCATTGCATACGGCAACGGGCCGGCGCTTGCCTATGATTTCGCGTAGGGCGCGGATCAGGCCGTATTGTCCTCCGCCCGCCACATAGATCGCCACCAGATCGGGATAGGAGGCGAGCATGTCAGACACCGCCTCATAGGCAATGCGCTCGTCATCGAGATTGATGATGGGTTCGAACAACTGAAACTCTGGCTGATGTTCGCGCATATAGGCGCGGAAACTGATCTCCGAAGTCTCCTGGTTGAGATAGCGGTGGCTGCCCACAAGAATGCCGATCTTTCCGGGTTGTCTGACGAGACGGCTGATGGTCCAGCCTGCAATTCTTCCGCATTTCCGGGAATCGAGCCCAATATGGCCCGTGCAGGCGGTGGATGTAACGAAGCTCAGAAGCGTGAACACCGGCTTTCCCTGGGCCACCGCTTTCTCGATTGCTTCGTTCACTTGTGGCGAGTCCATGGCAACAACGGCAAGCGCATCCACCCGAGGCGCCACTTCCGAGATGCGCTTGGCAATATAATTGGGCGCCACTTCGTCCATGAACTCAAGCAACGGCTTTCCTTCCACCTCACGCGAAGCCTTTGTCTCGGCAACAAGAGCGCTACCCAGCGCCTGATAAAACTCGTCCCGTTTTTGGAGGAGGAAGCCGAAGCGGCGCACCGGAATTTCGCTGAGCCTGCGCTTGAGGAGGCTTGTGGCGTGGTAGCCGATGGATTCGGCCGCCTTGACAACCCTTTGCGCGGTATCTTCACTGACCGGAAGCCTGCGGTTGATCACCCTGTCGACGGTCGCAATGGAAACGCCAGCGGCCTTTGCAAGGTCCATCAGGGTAGGTCGTTTCACCATTGAGCCGCGTTTCTCCTGCCTGACATGAAATGATATGAGTTGATAAAAACCATCATAGCCGGATTGATCACCCGGAACAACTGTTCTATTTTCTTTGCAGATTAGTGAGGCATTCCATGACTGTTGTTGCTGCCACTGAAAACTACGGTCATCGAGACTATGGCATGCTCGGGCAGGATGCTGAGAAAGCCGTGCAGCTCGGTCTCAAATCAGCCGCGTGGTACCACACGGATATTCCGCGCAAGGACATCAAGGA
>JBIOWL010000544.1:0-3881 GCA_044868645.1 Aestuariivirga sp. | reverse complement strand
CGCCCCTGTCTTCCAGCCGCACGCGGATTGCTCTCTCAGGAGAGCGTGCACGTGACGTGCTGGCGGCTTCCGCGGCGATTGATTTCCATGAGAAGCATTTCAAGCCAGGGCACTTCGTGATGACAGGCATTCACCACACGCCGGTTCTCATTCATTGTGTGGGCGAAAATTCTTTCCACATCTATGCCATGCGCACATTTGCACTGGCAGTGTGGGAATGGCTTTGTGATGCGGCAGAGGGTCTATGATCACGCAATGACAGGGCTGTCGCAGAATCCCATTTCCTGGTCCCGCAAATCCAGGGAGTTTGAAAACCACCACTTCAATTCAAAGGCCTGGAACGATTTTTCTTTCCGGCCCGATGATATTTTTGTGGCAACTTACGCGAAGACCGGCACAACCTGGATGCAGCAAATCGTGTTGCAACTCCTTTTTCAGGGCAGTGAGGACGCGAGTGTCGCTGGTGTTTCGCCCTGGATCGATTTTCGCGCCTTGTCGCCGGAAATGTTGCAGCGGGTTGCTGCACTGGAACATCGGCGGGTGTTGAAAACGCATCTGCCTCTTGATGCCTTGGTTTATTCACGCCAAGCGAAATACATCTACATCTGCCGTGATGGCCGTGACGTTGCGTGGAGCTTGTTCAATCACTATTCGCACCTCACTGAAGACTTCTACACGTTAGTCAATGACACGCCAGGACGGGTTGGTCCGCCGTTTCCGAAGTGCGATGTTGATGTCATCTCGTTCTACAGGCGTTGGCTGGCGGAAGACGGCTATCCCTATTGGCCGTTCTTTTCGCATGTTGCTTCCTGGTGGGATTATCGCCACCTTCCCAATCTCATGCTTGTCCATTTTGCTGATCTCAAGGGTGATCTTGAAGATACAATTCGCAGGCTTTCCGCATTTCTGGAAATTCCTGTCCAGCCGTCTGCAATGTCTAAGATTCTTGAGCACTGTTCATTCGAATACATGAGGGAGAACGCAGATCGCATGGCGCCGCGTGGCGGCGCAAGCTGGGAAGGCGGTGCAAAAACCTTCATCAACAAAGGCACTAATGGCCGCTGGAGAGGACTGCTGTCGCAGCGCGACATCGATGACTACGAGAACCGGGCGCGCGAGAAACTTGGCGCTGACTGCGCCAAGTGGCTTGCAGACGGTGGCTGGCTATAAGGTTTGCTTGATATCAGCGGACGTGCCGCCGGTAATGGTGACAAGATCATTCCAGGTGAGTTGGAAAACTGCGTTAGGCGTTCCTGCTGCGGCCCAGATTAAATCGTAATTTTTCAAGTCCTGATCAAGCACGACGATGGGTTTCACTTTGTGGCCGACGGGCGGCACGCCTCCGGGCGACACTCCGGCATTGGCCAACACGAAATCTGCATCCGCCGATTTCACCTTTTCCTCTAACAAAGCGCTGACCTTCTTCTCGTCAACACGGTTGATGCCAGACGCAATCACGAGGACTGGTCTCCGGTCCTTCACCGTCTTCAGCATGATTGACTTTGCAATTTGCGCCGCACTGCAGCCCACAGCTGCCGCCGCATCGGCGGAGGTTTTGGTACTTTGCTCAAATTCAACGACCTTGAAGCGCGGGCCAAGTGCGGCTTGCACACGTAGCGCGTCAGGATGACTTGCAGGTTTCACCCGCGCATCCTTTCGCCCTTGGGGTCGAAGAGGGGTTCGGTGATGATGGTGGCTTTCCGCATGGCGCCGATGATTTCAATTTCGAAGGCACCATTGGATGTGTCGTCCGCCAATTCCTTCGGCACATAGCCTTGCGCCATGGACTTGTTCACGAAGTGAGCAAAGCCGCCGGAAGTGACCCAGCCCACTACCTTGCCTTTGTGGAAGATGGGTTCATCACCCAGCACATCGGCGGTCTTGGCATCGACCACGAAGGAGACACGGCGGAGCTTGCCGCCATTGCGCTTTTCTTCCATGGCGGCGTCACGGCCGATGAAGTCATTCTTGGTGAGATCGATGAAGCGATCCATCTGGGCTTCGAAGCCGCCATAGATGGGGCGCAGTTCGCGGAACCAGGTGGGGAAGTTCTTTTCAAGCCGCATGGAGAGGAGGGCACGCATGCCGAAATTGACGATGCCATGCTTCTTGCCGGCTTTCATAATCGCGTCATAGAGCCGGCGCTGGTATTCGGGGCGGACCCAGATTTCATAGCCAAGATCGCCTGTGTAGGTGACGCGGTTGATGATCGTTGGGCAGTTGGCAATATCCATCTCGCGCACATCCATGAAGCGGAAGGCGGCGTTGGAAACATCGGCATCGGTCATGGCTTGCAACACATCGCGGGATTTGGGGCCAGCGATGGAGAGGCCTACGAGGCCCATGTCGAGACGCTCGATCTTCACCGAGCCGTCTTCGGGCAGGTGCTGTTCAAACCAGCGCATGTGGTATTTCTGCGCCTGGCTTGAACCCCACATGTAGAACAACTCATCCTTCAGCTTGGCGATGGTGAAGTCGCCAATGAGCCTGCCCGCCGGATTGAGCATGGGCGTCAGGATGATGCGGCCCGGTTTCGGCATCTTGTTGGTCATCAGGCGCGAGAGAAAAGCTTCGGCGCCGGAGCCCGTAAAGCGATACTTGGCAAAGTTGGCGATTTCGGTAACGCCGACTTTTTTGCGTGTTGCGAGAACTTCCGCCTTTACGTGCTTGAAATCATTGGAGCGGTGGAAGGAGACGATGTCCACGGGCTTCACACCTTTGGGCGCAAACCAGAGCGGCGTTTCGAGGCCCCATGAATCGCCCATCACGGCGCCCTGTTTCAGCATCACGTCATAGATTGGCGTGGTCTGCTGCGGTCTTGCAGCGGGCAGTTCCTCATTGGGGAAGCGGATGGAGAAGCGGCGTGAATAATTCTCGCGCACCTTTTCGTTGGTGTAGCTCCTCGTGGCCCATTCGCCGAAGCGCGCCACGTCCATGGCCCAGACATCGAAACCGGGATCGCCATTCACCATCCATTGCGAAAGCGCAAGGCCAACACCGCCACCCTGGCTGAAGCCTGCCATGACGCCGCAGGCGCACCAGAAATTGCGGACGCTCTGTACGGGCCCGACGAGCGGATTGCCATCGGGCGTGAAGGTGAAGGGGCCGTTGATGACGCGCTTGATGCCGGCCCGCTGCAGTACGGGGAAATGCGTGTAGCCCAATGCGAGATTGGGCTCGATGCGATCAAGATCGGGTTGCAGCAGTTCACGGCCAAATTCCCATGGCGTCTGCTTCGGTTGCCAGGGCACGCAAGCTTTCTCATAGGTGCCAAGCACCAGCCCTGTGCGCTCCTGGCGCATGTAGATTTCTGCCTTGAAGTCGATGATGTGGGGAACCTCGCGGCCGCGTTCCTTGTTGTAGGCGACGACTTCCGGAATTTCCTCGGTCACAAGATACATGTGCTCCATGGCAAGCACCGGCAATTCGATGCCGGCCATGCGGCCCACTTCTCGGGCCCAGAGGCCTCCGCAATTCACCACATGTTCGGCGTGGATATTGCCCTTGTCTGTGATGACGTCCCATGAGCCATCACGGCGATGTTGGAGTTCGGTAACGCGTGTTCCCTGATAGATTTCAGCGCCATTGATGCGCGCCGACTTGGCATAGGCATGAGTGGTGCCTTCCGGATCGAGATTTCCGTCAGCGGCGTCCAGCATGGCTCCGACGAAGTATTTCTTTTCGAGCAGGGGATTGAGTTTCTTCGCCTCATCCATGCTCATCAATTCGGTTTCGAGGCCGAGATAGCGAGCGCGGGCATGGGCCATCTTCAGCCATTCCATGCGCTCTTTGGTATCGGCGAGGATGAGGCCGCCAGAGCGATGAAGCCCGCAGGCCTGGCCGGAAATCTTCTCCAGTTCATCGTAAAGCGCGATGGTGTA
>JBIOWL010000543.1:0-6209 GCA_044868645.1 Aestuariivirga sp. | reverse complement strand
TCACTGGCGCCTTGCCTGCCGCGTTGAAGCACCACGGCGTTTCCATGACAACGCTATTGCCCGGCTATCCAGCGGTGATGCAGGCACTGGAAAATACGCAGACACATCACACAGACAAGAACCTCTTCGGCGGAGAAGCACGTTTGCTCTCTGGCAATGCCAAAGGCTTGGACGTGCTTATCCTGGATGCGCCCCATCTTTTTGCACGGCCCGGCAATCCCTATTCCGGCGCCGATGGCAAGGACTGGCCCGACAATGCCCAGCGCTTCGCCGCCCTTTCACGCATTGCCGCTGATGTTGCACTCGGACGCGTTGGCAAGCACAAAGTCGATGTCTTGCATCTGCATGATTGGCAAGCGGCCCTCGCCGCTGCCCATGTGCGTTATGCCGAAGGCATCGCACGCAAACCCGCGACTGTGGTCACGGTTCATAACATTGCCTTCCAAGGTACCTTCCCGTCCTCGATATTCGGCACTCTGGGGCTTCCACCTCACGCCTATGCCATGGATGGCGTGGAATACTATGGTAGCGTCAGCTTCCTGAAAGGCGGTCTTGCAAGCGCCGATCGTATCACCACCGTCAGTCCCACCTATGCCCAGGAAATCACCACGCCGGAATTCGGCATGGGGCTGGATGGGTTGCTGAGGGAGCGGCGCGACGTTGTCTCTGGTATCGTTAATGGCATCGACGACGACACTTGGAACCCGGAAACTGACAAGGCGCTGCCCAAGACCTACAATGCCAAGTCTCTCGCTAGCCGTTCCGAGAACAAGCGCGCCCTTGAGAAACGCCTGAACCTCGACAAGGGCGACGGCATCATCCACGGTGTCGTAAGCAGGCTCACATGGCAGAAGGGTCTCGACCTTTTGGCCGAACATCTGGACTGGCTCGTGGGAACTGGCGCGCGACTTGTCCTTGTCGGCACTGGCGAGGCCGCCATTGAAGGTGCATTCAAACAGGCGGCAGCGCGCCATAAGGGCAAGATCGGTGTCACCTTCGCCTATGATGAAGGCCTGAGCCATCTCATCCAGGGTGGCGCCGATACGATGCTCGTGCCCTCTCGCTTTGAGCCTTGCGGCCTCACCCAGCTCTATGGCTTGCGTTATGGCTGTGTGCCCATCGTGGCGCGCACAGGCGGCCTTGCCGATACGGTGATCGACGCCAATGTCGCTGCCCTATCGGCAGGTGTAGCCACCGGCTTCCAGTTCTCTCCCATCAATGCAGAGACCTTGCAGACGGTTCTGACGCGCGCCCATATGCTCTATTCCGACAAGAATGCCTGGTCAGGTTTGCAGCTCCGCGGCATGGCGCAGGATGTTTCTTGGAAAGCAAGCGCCGCTGCCTATGCCGCCCTCTACAAGACCTTGGTGCAGTGATGATCGCCGTTGAGACCGTCCAGACCAAACCGTTCGAGGGGCAGAAGCCCGGCACAAGTGGCCTCCGCAAGAAGGTCAAGGTTTTTGCTGGCCCCCACTACGCCGAGAATTTCATCCAGTCCGTGTTCGACACATTGAGCGGCTATCAGGGCCAGACACTCGTCATCGGTGGCGATGGCCGCTACTTCAATGCAGAAGTGATCGCAAAGGCGATCCGCATGGCTGCCGCCAACGGCTTCGGCCGCGTGCTGGTGGGCCGCGATGGACTGCTCTCCACACCTGCTGCTTCCAACATCATCCGCAAGAACAAGGCCTTTGGCGGCCTCATTCTCTCTGCCTCGCACAATCCCGGCGGCCCCGATGGCGACTTCGGCATCAAATACAACGCGAACAATGGCGGACCCGCCTCTGAAAAACTTACGGACGCCATCTATGTGCGTACGCAAGCCATCACATCCTACAAGACCATGGATGGTGTCGTTGATCTAGCAAAGATCGGCCTATCCAAACTTGGCAGCATGACAGTCGAAGTGATCGACCCTGTCGACGACTATGCTGCGTTGATGCAATCTCTTTTCGACTTCGATGCCATCGGTGCTCTTTTCAAATCTGGCTTCTCCATGAAGTTCGATGGCATGAGTGCTATCACCGGCCCGTATGCTTCGCGCATTCTGGAAGGCATGCTGGAGGCGAAAGCCGGAACAGTAATGAACGGCACACCGCTTCCCGATTTCGGCGGCCATCACCCGGATCCCAATCTCGTCCATGCCAAGGAGCTTGTGGATCTTGTTATGCCACCGGGGGGACCTGATTTCGGCGCGGCTTCCGATGGTGACGGCGACCGCAACCTGATCATCGGACGCGGCATGTATGTGACCCCATCGGATTCGCTCGCCATCATCGCCGCCAACGCCACACTGGCGCCGAGCTATGCCAAGGGATTGGCGGGTGTCGCCCGTTCCATGCCGACAAGTGGCGCTGCAGACCGCGTGGCCGCAAAACTCGGCATCAAGAGTTACGAAACACCGACAGGCTGGAAATTCTTCGGTAATCTTCTCGATGCCGGGCTTGCCACAATCTGTGGCGAGGAAAGTTTCGGTACCGGATCGAACCATGTGCGCGAGAAGGACGGCCTCTGGGCCGTGTTGATGTGGCTCAACATTCTCGCCCGCCGAAAGGAAAGCGTCCAAGACATCGTCATTAATCACTGGCGTGACTATGGCCGCAACTTCTATACACGCCACGACTATGAAGAAGTGGAAACGGAAGCCGCTAACAGACTCGTGAAAAATCTGCGCGACTCTTTGCCCAAACTCGTTGGCCAGCATGGCATCAGCACGGCCGATGATTTTGCCTATGATGATCCGGTCGATGGCTCTTCAACCAGGAACCAGGGCATCCGTCTCATCTTCGAGAATGGCAGCCGCATTGTCTATCGCCTGTCAGGTACGGGAACGGCGGGCGCCACCTTGCGCGTCTATATCGAAAGCTATGAAAGCGATGCAGCAAAGCACGACCAGGATCCACAAGTCGCGCTGGACTCGCTGATCAATCTCGCCCGCAACATCCCGGATATTGCCGGCCACACAGGCCGCTCCGAACCCACGGTGATCACCTGAACTTCCATGTCAGAAATGCCAAGGCAAAGCCATTTCCGCTTGGCCTTACATTGCGCGATGGGGGCGCCAATATCGCCGTTCAATCAACGAGCGCCAGCCACATAGACCTGTGCCTCTTTGATGCCGCCGGTACACAGCAGTGGCATCATCGGCTCACCCGGCATGAAGGCGACATCCACTTCATGTTCGTCGAAGGCATCGCGGAAGGCCAGCACTACGGTTTGCGCGCCAGCGGACCATATGATCCAGCGTCCGGCCACCACTTCGATCATCACAAGCTGCTGCTAGATCCCTATGGCCGGGCCATTTCGGCACCGTTCCAATACATGCCGTCTCTATCCCGCCATGGAGCGGAAACGGCACATTTGGTTCCAAAGGCCGTTGCCACGGTGGATATGACTGCGATGCAACTCCGCACACCACATCAGCCGGGATTGATCTACGAATTGAATGTCCGTGCCTTCACTATGCGGCACCCGGATGTTCCGGAGGCGAAACGCGGCACCATCTCTGCCCTTGCTGAACCTGCCATCATCCGACACTTCAATTCCATCGGCGCCGATACCATTGAACTCATGCCCATTGCCGCCTGGATTGACGAGCGCCACCTCGTCAATCTCGGCCTCCGCAATGCCTGGGGCTACAATCCGGTTTCATTCTTTGCCATTGATTCGCGCCTCGCTCCGGGTGGGCTGAAAGAACTGCACGACACGGTTTCAACATTGCATGAACATGGCTTCAACGTGTTGCTTGACGTGGTCTTCAACCACACGGGCGAAGGTGATGCGCTTGGCCCAACCCTTTCGTTCCGTGGTCTCGACAACAAGGCCTACTACCGTCTCTTCCACGGCGCCTATGTGAACGATGCCGGTACAGGCAATACATTGGCACTGGATCGACCACACAACGTCGAACTCGTTATGGACGCCTTGCGTCATTGGGTGACGGTCTGCGGTGTCGATGGCTTCCGCTTCGATCTCGCTACGATCTTGGGACGGGATGGCGACGGTTTCAAAGCCGATGCCCCGTTGTTCAGGGCCATCAATGCCGATCCTCTGCTCTCTTCGCGCATTCTGATCGCCGAACCGTGGGATGTCGGCCCTGGCGGCTACCAACTCGGGAATTTTCCCTCAAACTGGTACGAATGGAATGATCGCTACCGCGACGACGTGCGGCGCTTCTTCCGCGGCGATGGCTGGTCAGCCAATGCGCTGGCAACGCGGCTTGCCGGGTCGTCAGACATTTTCACAAACAAGGGTCGTCCGTCACTCTCCGTCAATTTCATCGCCGCCCATGATGGCTTCACACTCGCGGACCTCTTGAAATACGACCGCAAGCACAACGAAATGAACGGCGAAGGCAACCGCGACGGCAAGAGCCATGAAGTCACTTGCATCGGCAGCAATGCCCACGCCCTTCTTGCTACACTCCTCCTCTCGCGCGGCACACCCATGATTGCCGCCGGCGACGAATTCGGCCGCACCCAGAACGGCAACAACAACGCCTACGCCCAGGACAGCGAGATTACCTGGTTGGACTGGGACCATGCCGACCACAAGCTGGCCGAGACCGTCGGACAACTCATGATCCTCCGCAAACAGCTGGCGGATGTGTTGGAAGACAGGTTCCTCACCAATGGCAACGCTATGTGGTATGGTGCCGACGGCAAGCCTAAAAATTGGGACGTCGCTTCCAAACGCACTCTAACGCTTGTCGTAACGACAAACGCCCGCCGCGTTGCCATCCATATCTCAGCCGCGGCATCGCCGGCACCAATGGCTGTTCCAGCTTCGCCGGAACACAGTTGGAAAGAACTATTCTCCACCAACGATGCTGCTTTCAACCACCCGCATGTCGTGTCCGTGTTCGAGGAATATCGCGCAGTATGAGACCGCAAAATGCCATTGCCAGTCTTTGGCGAGTTGCGCTACACAAGTAACTAACTGGTAACTTATAGGCTTGCCATGGCGCAGACAGAATTTGATTTTATTATTGTGGGCGGTGGTTCCGCAGGCTGCGTGCTGGCCAACAGGCTGTCAGCAGATTCAAACAACAAGGTCCTGCTTCTTGAGGCGGGCGGTAATGACCGCAACATCCTCTACCGCATTCCCGCGGGCTTTGCGAAAATGACCAAGGGCATTGGCTCTTGGGGTTATTCGACAGTGCCGCAAGTTCACATGAAGAACCGCGTGCTCTGGTACACCCAGGCCAAGATCATTGGCGGCGGCTCCTCCATCAATGCGCAGATCTATACGCGTGGCAATGCCCGTGATTTCGATACTTGGGCGCAGCTTGGCTGCAAGGGCTGGGCTTACACCGATGTACTCCCCTATTTCCGTAAGGCTGAGGACAACGACACTTACAACAATGAAACCCATGGCCGGGGCGGGCCGCTCGGCGTGTCTAAACCGGTTGCACCACTCCCGATCGCGGAAGCCTTTATCAAGGCCGCCGGGCAACTCGGCATGCCCCATAATCCCGATCTTGCGGCGGCAAATCCCACAGGCTTTGGCTTTTACCAGCTGACCCAGCGCAACGCCCGCCGCTCGTCCACATCCAGAGACTACCTAAAGCCGGTCATGTCGCGTCCGAATCTGACGGTGATGCTCAACACCATGACCACCCGCATCGTGCTTGACGGCAAACGTGCCACAGGCGTTGCCATCGCCGATGGTTCCGGCGGCGAAACCATCCTGCGCGCAAACCGCGAAGTCGTTGTGTCGTCCGGTACCATAGGTTCGCCTAAACTCTTACAGCTCTCAGGCATCGGCCCGCGCCAACATCTCGACAGTGTCGGCATATCCACGCTTCACCACTTGCCCGGTGTCGGCGCCAATCTCACCGATCACCTTGACCTCTGCATCATCTGCGAATGTTCCGGCGATTACACCTACGACAAATATGGCAAGCCCTTCTGGGCAGCCCTCGCCGGCATTCAGTATTTCCTCACGGGCAAAGGTCCAGCTGCCTCCTCCCTCTTCGATAGTGGGGGCTTCTGGGCCGTGGATGAGAACTCCGAAATGCCGGATACACAGTATCACCTTGGCATGGGCTCCGGCATCGAAGCCGGCATCGCCAAACTCAAAAACACCGGCCTCACGCTCAACTCCGCGCTCATGCGGCCGCGCTCGCGTGGCACTGTTCGACTCAAGGACAAAAAACCAGCAAGCCACCCGCTGATCGATCCCAATTACTGGGCCGATCCATACGACCG
>JBIOWL010000542.1:0-6616 GCA_044868645.1 Aestuariivirga sp. | reverse complement strand
TGAGTCCCAATTGGTCGCGCAAGAATTCGACAAGCAGTGTCCGGCCTTCAACCTCTCCGGACACGGCTTTTCCATTCACTTTGAGTGATAAACTCGGCATCTCTTCCTCCCGCACGTGTTTGGCGTTTGCGCCCCACAACCACGCGAGGCTTCGCCTTTCACACTGGTGCCACAATCAACTTCATCACTGCCGCAGGAGTTGGTCAAGCAATACCAAGGTATGTTGCAGCGCACACGAAACTTTTCGCGAGTGCCATCCGTAACTGCTGCTAGAATATTTGAGAGGTTCCGCATGTTCCGACCACTGCGCTCGGTTTTGATGGCACTGCTATTGCTGCTGTTTGTCGCACCATCCTGGGGTCAAGCAGTTTCCGATGCTGATACCTCCGCCATGCGGCAGGTGATCCAGAGTCAGCTTGACGCCTTTGCAGGCGATCGCGGCGAGGAAGCCTACTCCTACGCCGCACCCATCGTGAAACTGGCCTTCCCCGATGTCGACCGCTTCATGGCCATGGTGAAAGGCGGCTATCAGCCCGTCTATCGCAACACGGCGCGGGAATTTGTTGAGTCTTCCATGAATTCCGCTGGCCGCCCCATTGTCCGCATGCGGCTGACTGCCGTCGATGGCAAGCGCTATGAGGCGCTCTACACCATGGAACAGCAGCCGGACGGCACATGGAAGATCGCCGGTTGTGTGCTGATCGCAATTCCGGGGCTTGACGCTTAGCTTCTGGTCTTGCCCGTAAGCCAGGCAAGCGTGGCACCTGAAACGATGATCAGAAAGGCACCCACCATCTGAACGCCAGTCAATTTCTCACCCAGGAAGACGAAAGCGCCGGCGATGGCCACCAGCGGTATGAGATTGAATGATGCTCCCGCAAGGGCCGCCGTGACATGCTTCAGCGCTGCAAGATAGAGCCAATAGGCCGCCGCATAATACAACAGTCCCGTCAACACTGCGCCAAAAACATCACTCCATAAAATCGTAGCCAATGGCGAAGTGAAACTGGGCTCGGCCAGCGTCAGGTGCAACGTCGCAGCCCAAAGACATGCTGCAGTTTGCTGAATGGCGACCAAAACAAGCGGATCGACATGCTGCCCCACCTTGCGGGAACTGACGGTGTAAATCGCACACAGGCCGACAGCCGTGAGCATAAACGCCACCCCGGCCCAATCCGGGGTGGCGATACCGGAGCCACCAACAGCACCCGCAACAAGAGACGCCCCCGCAAACCCTACCACCACAGTTGTGGCGGCTCCGGCCGTCGCTCTTTCGCGCAGGAAGATATGCGCCAGCACGAGGATCAGGAACGGCTCCAATGCCCACAGCAAAGATGCGGTTCCCGCCGGAATGCGCTGCAGGCCCAGCATGCTGAAGGTGTAGGAAATGCCCGGATTCAACAACCCAAGGGCCGCTGCGAGCAGAAGCTCACGGCCAGCGGGTAATTCTTTGCGCAAGACCCGGCACAGCAACAGAAGCACGGCCGAACTCGCCAGCATTTGAATGAAGAGCAAGGTGACGGGGGCAATTGAGCTGAGAAGGATTTTGTTGAGGACGGTTGCCGCGCCCCAGAACACGCTAGCAAGGAACAGCAGAATGACGGGCTGAAAGCCCGCATGACCACGTATCATGGCCTATCTCCGAATTTTTGAGGGATTAGTTAGGTTTGCTCAGCAGCGCTTAGCAGCTGCGGCATTCGCCATCGCAGCCGTCATACCCTGGCTTTCGGAGCGGGCGGCGGTCCATGGCCTTTCTTGTCAGCCCACGGCTGCAGCGTCAAGACAACGAGGCTGAACGCTGTTCCGGGCCTCGCCGCCTGACGAGTATCCCAAAGCAATTAGCTGGTGTCGCGCTCTGAAATTTCTCCATCAGCGGGCTTGACCCGCCGAACCAGACTTTCCGCACCTCTGGGTGGGCGCATCAAGTGCGCCCATGGAGAAAGTTTAAATGCTTCCGTCTACTATGCGCTGCCCTTCACTGCTCGCCATGCCGCAATCATCGCTTCGGCGCTGATGCGCCCATCCTCATCGCTGGTTTCACCGCCAATGACCGAAATCCGCATGATCTGCCGTCCACGCCACGTGGCTCCCCCTGCAAAGCACACGCCGTCTTGTTGAATACGGGCAATTGTGTCGCGGGTCAGCTGATCACCGCGTTCCCCGTCGGCATCTGCGCCAAAGCGCACAATGACCTGATTGAGGACCACATCATTCAGGATCGCGATGCCGGGTTCTTTAGCGAGTTTGTCGGCCATGGAGCGGGCAATGCGGCAATGGCGTTCGATCATCTCAACGATGCCGCGCCTGCCCAAGGTCTTGATGATGCTCCACGTGGCAAAACCCCGAGCGCGCCGCGACAATTCCGGTACATAGTGGCTGGGATCGCGCTCGCCTTCCGCGGCAATCGGAAGATAGCTTGCCGCAATGGTCATCGCCCTGCGGTGAGCGAGTTCATTCCGCACGATGGCATAACCGCAATCATAAGGCGTCTGCAGCCATTTGTGGCCGTCGGTTGCCCAGGAATCAGCAAGGTCAAGCCCCGCCGCAAGCCCACGAGTGCTTTGCGGCACCCGCGCCCACAGGCCAAAGGCACCATCGACATGAACCCATGCGCCTTTGGCCTTGGCCAGCGGAACCAAAGTCTCGAAAGGATCAAACCCTCCGGTATTGATTTGCCCTGCCTGTAGAATGACAATGCAAGGACCGTTGACCGCTCCAATTGCGGCGGCGAAGGCTTTGGGATCGATCACACCCTGTGCATCGGTGCCAACACGCACCACCCGGTCATGACCCAGTCCGAGAAACTGCAATGCCGAAAATATCGTGGTGTGCGCGTCATCCCCGATCAAAACCGTGATGGGAGGCGCACCGAAAAGCCCCTTGGCATCCGCATCCCAACCCGCCTGACGCAGCACTTCTCCGCGCGCCGCCGCAAGGCAGGTGAAATTGGCAACCGTTGCGCCCGTAGCAAATCCAACCGAGCATTCTCTTGGCAGGTCAAAAAGCTCAAGAAGCCATTGGGCTGCCGCGCCTTCCACGGCGGCGGCCGCAGGCGTGGCATGGTGGTTGCCGGTGTTCTGCCCCCAGGCGCTGGTCAGGAAGTCCGCCGCCACACCAACCGGATGCGATGACCCGATGACCCATCCGAAAAAGCGCGGCCCCGTGGCCATCATGAGCCCCTGCTCGGCCTTTGCTATCAACTCGGCAAGGACCGCTTCGCCCTCCTGGCCTGTGTCCGGCAGGGGTCCTTCAAAGGCAGTTCTGAGGTCCTGATAGCCCTGCAGTGGACGCGCTGGAAGCGAAGGAGCGCGCAGCCGGAAATCCGTTGCCACATCCGCTGCATGGCCAAACAGGCGTTTCATTTCTTCGGGCAGCATCGACAGTTATCCCTTGTGATCGCAGATTTGTATGGCAAGGATGGGCCTTATGCCATCCGATTCAGCTTTTGCAGAAGCACTGCGGCGCAACAACAACCTCCTCGTTCCAGCATTATTGGTCCTCTTCGCAGCCATTCTCCTTCTCATGGGCCGCGAGCCCATCTGCAAATGCGGCTACGTGAAGCTCTGGCATGGCGTGGTGATGAGCTCCGAAAATTCCCAGCACATTTCCGACTGGTACACATTCTCCCACATCATCCACGGCTTCATCTTCTATGGGCTGACCTGGATCATCGGGCCGCGCTGGTCCTTCGCCACGCGGCTTGCTCTCGCAACCGCCGTCGAGGGTGCATGGGAAGTCTTCGAGAACACCGACTTCATCATCAACCGCTATCGGGAAGCAACCATCTCGCTCGATTATTACGGCGATAGTGTGCTGAATTCACTGTTCGACATTCTGGCGATGATCGCGGGGTTCTATGCTGCGTCACGCCTGCCCATCACACTGACCATCGCATTGGCGGTCGCCATGGAACTGGGTGTGGGCTACATGATCCGTGACAATCTTGCCCTCAACATTGTCATGCTGCTGTGGCCGCTGGACGCGATCAAGCAATGGCAGGCAGGCGGATAACTGATGTGATCAGTGGCCGATGTTCTGGCCGATAAAGGGCTGCGGGTAGACGCGCTCGACAATATAATAAGGCATCAGCGTCACATAGGCCTCGCCATCGGCGATGATCCGGCAAATATCGCCCTCGACGGAAGACACCCAGGCCTCACGGCCATCCGGCACCATGACCGTGTGGCCCGGCGTACACCAGTTTTGGTCCTGCTGTGGCGGCACGATGGCAGGCGCTGGCGAAAACGCCAGACTTGCCACCACAAGTGTTCCTGCAAGTTCGCTCATCTGATTCAGCCCTGACTAATTCGAAGCTAGCTAAACTTTCCGGATTGAAAAAGTAAAATTTCAGATGTCACTTCTTCCGGTAGGCGCTTGGCGCCATGCCGAAATTGCGGCGGAAGGCGCGCGAGAATTCAGGCAGCGATGAAAATCCAGTCGCAACCGCGATTTCCTGCATGGTGAGCGTCGAATAGGTAATGAGGTTGTGTGCCCGCTCAAGCCTGAGCCTGAGATAAAAGCCCATGAGCCGCTGTCCGATGGCGCTGTGGAAAAGTCTCTCAAGTTGTCGCAATGAAACACCCGACGCATTCGCCAGTTCTCCTGCGGAAACTGGTTCTTCTACTTGGCTCTCCATGAGTTTGATCGCGGCGAGCAGCCGCGGATCATCCGTGCCATAGCGGCTCGCCGCCGGCAGCCGTGCCTGCGATTGACCCTGCGGCAAACGGAAGTGCAGCAACTGATCGGCAACCTGCGCAGCGATGGTGCGGCCGAGGCGCTGGTTGATCCACGCCAGCATCATGTCGATGGTCGATGCCCCGCCCGCACAGGTGAGGCGGTCGCCGTCAAACTCATAGAGACTCTGCACCACCTGAACTTTCGGGAATGACTCGCGAAAGCCAGGCAGGCTTTCCCAATGGCAGGTTGCGCGGCGGCCATCGAGCAATCCGGCCCAAGCGAGAAAGAATGGACCGGTATCAATGCCCGCAATCTCCACCTTGCGCGCCGCCAATCTATGCAACGCCTTCACCACCGGTTTGCGCGGCGCCTTCTCCGGCTCATAACTTGCGCAGACCACCACCATGGCTGCCGTGTCGATCTCGTTCAGGCGTTTGGTGGCCGAAACCGGTATGTCATTCGAGGCCGATACCGCTTCTCCTGTATCGGAGGTGAAAGTCCAGGCGAAGCTGCCGGGTGCAAAGCGGTTCGCCACGCGCAACGGTTCCAGCGCGCCAAAAAGCGCAATCATGGAAAACTTCGGCAACAGGTGAAAAACGACCAGTGCTTCTGCCATGGCGAATATTGTCAATGACTTGGCGATAAAAGTCAAACGAGGATTCGCCACTTCTATAGCCTTGGGTCACGGAGGAAGTCCCATGCAGCCCAAGGTCATCATTACATGCGCCGTGACGGGCGCCGGCGATACAGTGGGCAAGAGCCCCAATGTGCCGGTAACGCTCGAGCAGATCGCCAACTCCGCATTGGAGGCCGCAAGCGCCGGGGCCACCGTGGTCCACTGCCATGTGCGCAACATCAAGACCGGCAAGGGCGCCCGCGACGTGGCGCTCTACCGAGAGGTGATGGAGCGCATTCGCGCCAAGAACACCAATGTCATTATCAATCTCACCGCCGGCATGGGTGGCGATGTGGTGGTGGGCGACGGCGAAAAGCCGCTGGAGTTCGGCCCCGGCACAGATTGCGTGGGGCCTTTGGAACGCCTCATCCATGTGAAGGAACTGCGGCCCGAGATCTGTACGCTCGATTGTGGCACGCTGAACTTCGGCGATGGCCAGTCCATCGTGGTGCAAACGCCGACGCAACTTCGCGAGCAGGCTAAGCTCATCAAGTCCTATGGCGTGAAGCCGGAGATGGAGATTTTCGACTCAGGAAATCTCTGGTTCGCCAATCAACTGGTGAAGGAAGGGTTGATCGAAGGCCCGCCGCTCTATCAGTTGTGCCTTGGCATTCCCTGGGGCGCGCCCTTTGACACCGAGACCATGGCCTATCAGAAGGCGCAACTGCCTGAAGGCGCCGTCTGGGCGAGCTTCGGCATTGGCCGCAACGAATTTCCTGCCGTGGCCCAGGCCGTGTTGCTCAGCGGCCATGTGCGCGTCGGGTTGGAAGACAATCTCTATCTCGAGAAAGGCGTCTTCGCCACCAACGGCGCACTTGTCGAAAAAGCCGCGAAGATCATCGAACTTCTGGGAACGAAAGTTGCCAGCCCTGATGAGGGTCGTGCAATTCTGGGATTGAAGAGATAGGAGGGAATCTCCTCTCCCTTGAGGGAGAGGTGTCGCCGCGAAGCGGTGACGGAGAGGGTCAGCAAGTGGCAAATCCCTTCCGTCTGGCTGCGCCAGACACCTTCCCCTGAAGGGGGAATGAGAAAAATCAATATGGCACAAACAATCAAAACCATCGGCATCGCGGGAACCGGCCTCATCGGCGCGGGATGGGCGGCGCGTCTCTTGTTTCGCGGCTATAATGTCATTGCCTTTGACGTCTCGCCCACCGCTGAGGAAAAACTTAAAGCACAGATCAAAACCGCCTGGCCATCGCTCGAAGCACTGCTCGGCAAGCCGAAAAGGAAAGGCAAGCTTTCCTTCACCACCAATCTCCA
>JBIOWL010000541.1:0-2355 GCA_044868645.1 Aestuariivirga sp. | reverse complement strand
ACTCCTCGGCATTTTCGTGCTGGCGGTATTCGTCGGTTATTATGTGGTGTGGAACGTGACGCCTGCGCTGCATACGCCGCTGATGAGCGTCACCAATGCCATTTCCTCAGTGATCGTGGTGGGTGCGCTGCTTGCCGTCGGCGCGGGCGCTATCGCATCGGGTTCGACGCTTGCGATGATCTTCGGCTTCCTTGCCCTGGCACTTGCCTCAGTCAACATCTTCGGCGGTTTCCTGGTTACGGCCCGCATGCTCGCCATGTACAAGAAGAAAGAAAAGTGAGATGAGCGCCAACCTCGCTGCCGTTCTCTATCTCGTTGCAGGCGCGCTGTTCATCATGGCGTTGCGTGGCCTTTCGTCTCCCGCATCATCACGACAGGGTAATCTCTTCGGCATGGTGGGCATGGGCATTGCCGTTCTCACCACGCTGGCGCTGGCAAAACCGGTGGGTGTATTGCCATGGGTTCTCATCATAGTTGGCCTTGGCACAGGCGCGGTGATCGGCGGCATCACGGCGAAGCGCATTCCGATGACAGCCATGCCGCAGCTTGTTGCGGCATTCCATTCTCTCGTTGGTTTGGCTGCGGTTTTTGTTGCCGCCGCCGCCTATTATGCGCCTGATGCTTTCGGTATCGCCACGAATGGCATCATTCACAAGCAAAGCCTGATCGAGATGTCGCTGGGCGCAGCCATCGGTGCCGTCACATTCACGGGTTCGATCATCGCCTTTCTGAAATTGAACGCCATGATGAGCGGCGCGCCAATCCTTTTGCCAGCGCGCCATGTCATCAATCTCGCGCTGGGTGTGGCTCTCATTCTGTGCATCGTTCTGTTCTATTCTTCGCAGGCGGCCATTTGGTTCTGGCTGGTCGTTGCCATCGCGCTTGCGCTTGGTTTCCTGCTCATCATCCCCATTGGCGGGGCGGACATGCCGGTGGTTGTCTCCATGCTCAACTCCTATTCGGGCTGGGCGGCGGCGGGCATCGGCTTCACGCTCGCCAACACGGCACTCATCATCACGGGCGCTCTCGTCGGCTCATCGGGCGCCATCCTCTCCTATATCATGTGCAGGGGCATGAACCGCTCGTTCCTTTCGGTGATCGCGGGCGGCTTCGGTGGCGAGACAGCGGGGCCTGCGGCAAAGGGCGAGACCAAGCCCGTCAAGCAAGGCTCGGCTGAGGATGCTTCTTTCATGATGAAGAATGCCGAAACGGTCATCATCGTGCCGGGCTATGGCATGGCGGTGGCGCAGGCGCAGCATGCGCTCCGTGAAATGGCCGACCATCTCAAGAAGTCGGGCGTCACGGTGAAATATGCCATCCATCCGGTAGCGGGCCGCATGCCCGGACATATGAACGTGCTCCTGGCCGAAGCCAATGTGCCTTACGATGAGGTATTCGAGCTGGAAGACATCAACAGCGAGTTTGCCCAAGCTGACATCGCCTTTGTGATCGGCGCCAATGACGTCACCAACCCCGCCGCCAAGGAAGATCCGGCCTCGCCCATCTTCGGCATGCCGGTGCTCGAGGTGTGGAAGGCCAAGACTGTGATGTTCATCAAGCGCGGCATGTCGTCGGGCTATGCCGGCATCGACAACGGCCTCTTCTGGCGCGACAACACGCTGATGCTGTTCGGCGATGCCAAGAAGATGACGGAAGAGATCAACAAGGCGTTTGGCTAGTCGTTCTTCTGTGGGCCGTAGGCGCGCATGAAGATTTCGGCTGCGTGCCTGGCTCTTGTTTCCACTTCGGCAGTGCCGGGTTCGGCCATTCCTCCAAACAGACGGCGCACGCGCGACTGCCCGACGGCGAGAGCGGCGAAGTCTTCCGCTGCCTTCATGGGATCGGACTTGCGCAGTTTGCCTTCTGCCATCTGCCGTTTAAAATAATCAGCGAACAGCCCAATCGAGTGGCGCGGCCCCATTTCATCGTGGAGTGCCACAAGATCGGGGAACTGGCTTGCCTGTTGAATGAGCAGGCGGTGAGTCACCACCGTCTCGTTGCGCAAGAGCTTGAGCAGAAGTTTCTTTGCGAGGGCGCGGAGCGTTTCCTCCAGACTCTTCTTTTCGTCGATGCTTTCGAGATAGTGCTTCTGCCAGGTGGCGGCGAAGGCACGGTAGAGCGCCGTCTTGTCCTCGTAGTGACCATAGAGCGTCTGCTTTGAAACGCCGGCGCGCGCGGCGATCTCGTCCATGCTGGCGGCATAGCCCTTTTCCATGAAGAGTTCCGCGGCAGCTGCAATGATGCTGTCGCGTTTTTCCGGGCTCTTGGGCCGGCCACGGCGGGAAGGGGCTTGCGCTGCAGGCCTATTTATCATACTGTACGGTCCAGTTTGATAATTTATAGTTGAAAGTTGAT
>JBIOWL010000540.1:0-5157 GCA_044868645.1 Aestuariivirga sp. | reverse complement strand
GCAAGCGCACCAAAGCGCATCGTCTCCATTGGCAGCGCCTCCACCGAAATTCTCGTCGAACTGGGATTTTCAGAGCGCATCGTTGCCGTCGACACGACATCGCAGGGCGTGATCGCCGACGGACACGCGCCCGATATCGGCTATATGCGCGCACTGGCGGCAGAAGGCATTCTGGCGCAGTCGCCGGATCTCATCGTCGCCACCATGGACAGTGGCCCCAAGGAAGTGATCGAGACATTGCGGGCTTCCGGCGTTCCGCTTCTGCAACTGCCAATCGAACCCACAATCGACAGCATCATTGCAAAGATCAGCATGCTGGGCAGCTTGCTTGATGTGCAGGCGAGGGCCGATGCCTTGGTTGCACAAGTAAGAAAGCAGGCCGATGAATTGTCGCAAACGGCAAACGGCGCAAGCTCCAAGCCCAAGGCCCTTTTCATCCTGAGCATGGCGAATAACCGCATGACGGTTGGCGGCAAGGGCACGGCAGCCAATGCTGTGCTCGAACTTGCGGGAGCCACCAACATTGCCAACGATGTCGAAGGCTACAAGCCATTTTCGCCGGAACTCGTCGTGGCCAACCCGCCCGATGTTATTGTGATAATGACCAACCAAGGGCACGGTGCGCTCGCTGCTAAGGTCATGGAGAACGAAGCCTTGGCGGCAACACCGGCCGCCAAGAACAAGGCTCTCTTTCCGGTGGATGGCGCGGCGCTTTTGAGTTTTGGCACCCGCACGCTCCATGCCGCTTCGGCCTTGGCCAAGACAATTCATGGCGGCGTCTGATCTGTGACCACCGAAGCGTTGCCTTTCCGCCAGGCCATCCGCCATCCCCACTATCAATCGCGACTGGCTTTCCTGTGTCTGGCCTTGCTGTTTGCTGCCATGTGCGCCGCCGCCTTGCTCTCCATCTCGTTGGGGGCAGTGAGCCTCTCGATCAGCGAGATTGCATCCAGCATTCTCGGCCATGCCGAGCAACGGAGCGATCTCATTGTCTGGGGCATCCGCCTGCCGCGAACACTCATGGCAGGTGTTATCGGCGGTTCGCTTGGCTTGTCAGGCGCTGTCATGCAGGGTTTGTTCCGCAACCCCTTAGCGGATCCGGGCCTCACGGGAGTTTCGGCGGGGGCGGCCCTGGCCGCAGTCACCGTCATCGTCCTGGGGCAAAACGCCTTTGGCATCCAGGCGAACGACTGGCTCCCGCTCGCCTCCTTCTGCGGCGGATTGGCGGTGACTGTGATCCTCTATGCGGTCGCAACTTCCCAAGGCAGAACATCTGTCACCCGCATGTTGCTGGCAGGCATTGCCATAGGTTCGGTTGCTGCCGCAGCTACGGGGCTCCTGATTTTCATCGCAAGCGAGCAGCAACTGCGCGAATTCACCTTCTGGACCTTGGGCAGTCTTGGCGGTGCAACGTGGTACAAATTCTTTCTCATCTGCGCGTTCCTCGTTGTAACAATTCCGGCCTGGCAATGGCTGGCGCGTGGCCTCGACAAGCTGGCATTAGGCGAAGCTGAGGCAGCATTTGCCGGACTTTCCGTTGAGCGCGTGAAGGTGCTCGCCATCGTCCTCACTGCATTGCTCACCGGCGTCAGCGTTTCCGTCAGCGGCATGATCGGTTTTGTCGGGCTGGTGGTGCCGCATGTGTTGAGGCTGATTGCGGGCCCGTCCCATGGCTTCCTCCTTCCTGCTTCAGTGCTGCTGGGCGCAACCCTTGTGATGCTCGCCGATACATTCTCGCGCATTGCCGCAGCACCCGCGGAACTTCCCATCGGCATCGTCACAGCCTGCCTTGGCGGGCCACTGTTCCTGTGGATGCTGCTCAGGGACCGCCGCCTTTCCAGCGGGCTTTCATGATCATGGCGCTGGTTGAAATCAGAGACGTTACTTTTTTGCGCGGTACCAGGACAATCCTGGACAGTATCTCGTTCGAATTGGATGCAGGCGAGCTTGTGGCCATCATCGGCCCCAATGGCGCGGGGAAAAGCACCTTGCTCAACATCATGGCGGGGGCGCTAACGCCGCAGTCTGGCACGGTGCTCTTTGACGGAAAGCCGCTTGCCGCCTGGGGCAAGGGTGAGATTGCGCTGCGCCGGGCTGTACTGGCGCAATCCACCGATCTAGCTTTTCCCTTTACTGTGGATGAGACATTGCGGCTCTCCGTGCCGGACAAGGCGCGGCGCGTGGACCTCGCCTTTCACTGCAACAGAGCCATGGCAGAAGCCGGAATTTCAGATTTCGGCACCCGCATCGTGCAGCAACTTTCAGGCGGTGAGCAGCAGCGCGTGCATCTCGCACGTGTGCTGGTGCAGCTTTGGTCGTCCGGCAGCAACCTACCTCAAATGCTATTCCTCGATGAGCCGGTCTCGGGCCTTGACCTGAAGCACCAGCTTTCCACCATGAAACTCGTCCGTTCCCTGGTGGGGAAAAGTCTCGGGGCAATTGCTGTGGTGCATGACATGAACCACGCCATGCGTTTTGCAACGCGCGTGATCTGTATTGCAGACGGAGCAATCGCCAGTGACGGACCACCGGAAACTTCTCTCACGCCAGAACTGCTCGAACATGTCTTTGACATTCCTATGACAAAATTCCGGAGCATTTCAGGAGCACAACTCGTGGCACCCTCCTAGCGGGGGGAAATGATACCCGAGTAAAATACTTGACAATTATCAACTACTGAGCAATTGACTCAGCTAACTGAAGGAACAAGCCGGAAGCCACGTTCCGATGGAATGGTTATGGCAGAATCCGGAAATGACAATCAAAACAAAGATGTAAGAAGAGAAACACCCTTGCCTGGAACGACCGCCCAGATCCCGCGCTACGTCAGCGCTGATCTCTTTGCATCCTCAAGTGAAATCCGCATCGAGCACAATGGTGCCGTCTACACGCTGCGCAAAACCCGCAGCGGTGGTCTCATTCTCAACAAGTAGCGAAGGGGGACGGCGGCGGATGATCATATGCCAATGCAATGCGCTGAGCGATGACTCGCTCGCAGAAGCCATTGCCGACATGCGCACGCGGCCGGAGCCGGCTGTCATCACGCCGGGGCAAGTGTTCAAATGCTGCGGCGCCAAATTCCAGTGCGCCAGCTGCATGCCGCTCGTCACCTCAGTTATTGCACAATCCTTTGAGAACGTGATCGCCGGCGCGGAAGTTTGCAGACTGCGCCTCCCTGCTGCATATTCGCGGCAGAGTAAATTGGAGGCCGTCAACCATGAAGGGCGACAAGAAAGTCATCGACGTATTGAACAGGGCGCTGCGCCACGAACTGACGGCCGTGAGCCAGTATTGGCTGCACTACCGGCTCCTCGAGAACTGGGGCTTCAAGAAACTGGCAAAGCATGAGCGCGAGGAATCCATCGAAGAGATGCAGCATGCCGACAAACTGGCGGACCGCATCATCCAGTTGGACGGCCATCCCAATTTCCAGACGCTTGATCCGCTGCAGATCGGCCAGTCCCTGCAGGAAGTCCTTGAGAGCGACCTCAAGGGTGAAATGAGCGCCCGGAAGCTCTACATGGAAGCGCGCAAAATCTGCAACGAAGCTGAAGACTATGTCAGCCAGAAACTCTTCGAGTCTCTTCTGGCAGATGAAGAAGGCCACATCGACCATCTCGAAACCGAGCTTGCCCTCATCGAGCGGATAGGCATCGAGAATTATGGCCTGCTCCAGGCGGGTGGAGAAAACAAGGAGTAGCTGGCCCGGTCGCGGCTGTCGTCAGTGACGAACCAGCCGGTGCCGTCCCGCTCCTTGCTTTGAGGAAAAATCCATCCATGCTTTTCGGGCAGCACATCCTGCTACCGTAAAGCCCCGCTCAACCCTCGGCGAGGAGGTACTGCAGCAGGCGAATATTCAGTTCTTGCTGCTTGGTCACCCAATCGAGAAGTTCGTCGGTGTGCCAGAGTTCCTGATTGGGGTCCACGGGCAGTGGGAATCCCAATGTCATCAGGTGCGGCAAATGCAATTTGAATTCATGGGTCTGCTGTCCCATGGCCTCCGCTATCCTCGCGGCTGCGATCATCCGTCCCGGCATACCAGGTAACTCTCCCGTCCATTCCTGCTTCGCTCGTCTTCCGCATCTGGCTGCCTCGCCACAAAGTGTATCGAGAAGACTCACAAATACAGTTTGATTCAATTCGTTCCGAGAAAATATTCCAGACATGGTGAACTGGGATAGCGCTCACCCTAGATGATGTGCCTCAAGTAACTTTATTTAACTGAGGCAAGTGAATACATCACACTACAATGAGGAATTGAAAACAGGGGAATCATGTCCTGGTGCGACTTGTCGCACCCAATGGCTACCAATGTGGCACAAGCGCAACTTCCCTCAGCTTTCAGCCAATTCAAGATGTTGATATTACACAATTAATCACTTCTTCCAGAACGGAGAACAGCCATTCTGGCTCGTCAACCTAGAATGTGTTGCGCTACGCATTCATTATGTTACACAGAATTAATATATCAGAGAGAAGTTACAAAATAGGTGGACAGGCAAGCGGGATGAGCACCGATTGGGTACTCAAATAAAGTGATTTACTTGGTTTCAGAGGGGCGAAATGGACGGGTCATTCGAAGCGGGAGAAATCCCACTTGGTGAGTACTATCTTATTGGCGACTTGCAAGAACTGGTGGGCCTCGAGCCAAAAACCATTCGCTATTATGAACATGCTGGTCTGATCAAGCCGCGGCGGCTCGGCAGGTACCGGGTGTACGACAAAAAGGACACGGAACGCCTGAAGGTCATAAGATTCTTACGCCGCTTCGACTTATCCTTGAAGATGATCCGGTCTCTCTTCAAGCGCCACGGCACAATGGGCCTCAACAGCCTGCCCGAAGAAGCGCGCGAGGCAATCCTGCAGCGGCTGAAAGAACGCCGCGATGAAATCGAAAGCCTCGAAAAGCTGCTGTAGAACTTTGAATCTTGTGCATCTTTCACTTCGCAAGCGACGTCATCCCGGCGACCTGGCTACGCCGAAGCGAAGCTTCAGCTTCGCCAAGGCGAGAAGCCGGGACCACTTGCTCGTTCGATGCGCTAGAGTGCTGACAGCACAACAATAAGTATCGATACACCCAAGAATATGGTCGCAGCGCGCCCGGCTATCTGCTTCCATCCCATATCGGACTTAGCTTCGCGCCGCGATTGGCCGCCA
>JBIOWL010000539.1:0-5079 GCA_044868645.1 Aestuariivirga sp. | reverse complement strand
AGAACGCAAAGGTCTGGATCAACGCCGCCGTCTCTTTCCTCTCGCGCCTCAAGGGCATTGACCTGGTCTATCTGCGCCACATCCGTGAGGACAGCATCATTGCGCGCGAGGCAGGAGAGCTCTTCATTAACGCGCGGGTGCCGGAAGAAGCGCCCTATCTCGACCTCACGCAATTCAAGTCCGAAGAAGACTATGACGCGCGCTATTCGTCTGTGCAGCGCAAGCGCCGCAAGAAAATCCGCAAGGCCCTTGAAAAGTCCGGAGAGGTCACATTTTCTAGGCTGTCACCAGGTTCTGCCGCCGATGAAGCCATGCGCCTTGCCCTCGCCGAAAAGAACGCCTGGCTCGCCGAGCGTGGCCGCTTGAACCGTGTGCTCAATTGCCCACACCATTTGCAATTCCTCAAGACCCTGTCTCGCAACACCGGATCCGTTCAATTGGTTCTGAGCGAGCTCAAGGCTGGCGATAATCCCGTATCATGGGAGATCGGCTTCCGCCACGGCGCGAAGCATTACGGCTACGTCACTTCCCATCGGAACAGCCTGACAGACCTTTCGCCGGGACGCCTGCACATGGACCTTTCGCAGCGCACGTGTCTTGCTGATGGCATGGAAAAATTCGATCTCATGGTGCCCAATGATGCCCACAAGGAATCCTGGTCATCCGCAAAGGCCATGACCAATGATGTGTTTCTGCCCGTCTCTGCCAGGGGTCAGATCGTGGGGCACGTCTATCTGCGCGCACTGAGGCCGCTTCTGCGCTCACTCTATTATTGGCTGGAACCTAGAGCCCTGCGCTGGTTCAACCCGGCAAGCTATCGCTTCCGCGCTGGTGCAACGGGCCCTCAAGTGCGAAGCGGTTGAGGGCGGAAAGTTGCACCAAACTTTTGAATCTGGCGCATCTATCGCTTCGCAGCCAAATCCGCCTGCTCGCCCGATGCGCTAAGAGCGCTCCAGCAGAGTCCTGATCTTTCGCACTACATCATCCTGATCCGCTGCCGACTGGCGCGGGCGTTGTGCGCTGGTCAAATCCCGAAGGTCACTTGCCATTCCCGAGGCCAGCAACGCTTTGACGAAACCGTCCACATGGCGCGGCGGCATAAACACGCCCGTTCGGGCAAGCCACTCAGTCAATCCTCTTTCTGCGCGCCAGCGCGGCGAAGGCCACTGCTGAAGAGGAAATATGTAAATGGGCTTGCCGGTGTTTATCATCTCGGTTGCCATCGAGACGCTGTCACCTGTCACGGCAAGCTTTTCGGCAAGTGAAAGTGCCGCTTGATAGGGATTTCCAGGTCCGCTTCCATCGGCAATCCAGGTCGAACCGCCAATCCGCCTGCGCACCCTCTCAACTGCACCCCTCGCGGACCGCGGTGAACCGAAGAGAAGAATACTGCCGCCGTCCCGCCGCGCCAGCGCGCCAAGTGCCGATCCATAGGCATCAAGCTGCGCGCCACCCAGACGCAACGGAAATTTTGCCGCGCCGATGGCCGCCGCAATCAGCGGGCGCGGCAAATCGCTCCAGCGGTGCCGCCAATAATCCAGCACCGCCTTGTCCTGCGTCCTCGCGGCGGCAAATGGCAGAGTGATCCGCATCATATTTTCAGCCGCGGGCAGGCCATATTGCGGCGTCGTCACGATAAGGTCGAAATACCGGAACGCCATCCGTGGCCGTCCCAGCTGCACGGCAGCGGTTTTCCCCTTCGATCGCTGCTTGATCCAGACTGCAGCAGGAGCCGTGCGCTTTCCCGTGGCAATGACAAGATCGGGCCATGGCGGAACCAGCTTGGCGCGCGATCTCTTCTCCAAATGCGCAACGCTAGGTCCCGTCATCCAGTTCGGCAGATTATGCAACCATGTGAAAGCAAGCTGCTGCTTAACCACCTTGCCGCCAACGCGCCGTGCCAGTTCGAGAGCCTGGGCCGTGTCCCCCGCCCGCACCCCGCATAGAACCCAAATGACAGGCTCACCCATGCTGCTTCGCTACATCCGGCCGTAACGGCGCATGAGCTCGAGCAATCTGTCATGCGCAAGCGCAACAGAGATATTGCCATCGCGCCCAGTCATCGTCTCGCCCGTCACCATGGCATCAATCACCGCTTCTTCCGTTGCCTCGACAACGGCCCGGAACAGCGTGTCCATCGCCGCAAATCCGAGATACTGCGCCGTTCGCAAAATCTTTTTGCTGGCGAAGGCTTCGGCATTGGCCGTGGAAAAGGCAAGAAAGATATCGCCCGAACCATTGCCCCCGATTGTTCCCGTGCGTGCGAGCCCCAGCGGTACGCGCCGCACCAGACGCTTCAATTGATGCGGCTGCAGCGGCGCATCGGTTGCGACGATGGCGATGATCGATCCCTGCTCCTTGCCGCGCAGCTGATCTTCCGTGAGGTGCTGCCCAATAGGCACGCCAAGAATCGTGAGATCTCTGCGCCGCCCGAAATTGGACTGCACCAACATGCCGACAGTGTAGGCAACACCTTCAATCTCCACCCGCCGCGACGCGCTGCTTGTCCCGCCCTTGAAGTCATAGGTGATCATGCCAGTGCCGCCACCCACATTGCCAAGCGCCAGCGCACCGCCCGCGGCCCCATCGAGCGCTTCATATGTGTGTTGAACAGTCACATGGAAACCATTGATGTCATTGAGCTCTCCATCATAGGTTTCAGCGGCAACGGGCAATCCCCAATCCTGCCCGGAGCCGATGCCGCGCTCCACCATCCAGCGGATCGTGGCATCGCGCGTAACACCGCAGGAATGCGTGTTGGTGATGGTAATCGGCATCTGCAATTCGCCCGCTTCCTCGATCCAGGCAAAACCCGTCATCTCGCCATTTCCATTGAACGAAAAGCAACCTGCCGCACAGGGAATATGCGCGTGCTTCCGCCCGCGCGGCAGGATTGCGGTGACGCCCGTACGGACCGGACCATGCCCAACTTTCAATGCGCCTTCACCGGAGATGATCGTCGCAAAACCCACCTCGACGCCAGCAACGTCCGTGATCGCATTGTTCAATCCTGGAACGCCTGACAGGGGAAGGCCCAAGCCTCTCGCCCGGACTCTTCCGTTGGCCGTGTGCGACCATGAATTTTCTTGCCCGCTTGTCATGGCGTCCATGCTTTACAGCCTCACACCTAAAGGTCAAACTGCCGCAATGGCTGTTGAATCGCACGCAATCTACAAGGACATGCTCATCGTTCTGGGCACGGCCGGCGTTGCCATTCCGCTTCTGCGCCGCCTTGGCATGAGTTCCATTCTGGGTTTCCTGCTGACCGGCGTGGTCCTTGGCCCACACGTCCTGGGCTGGATCGCACAGCATTTACCTGCGCTATCGCCCCTTGTGTTGAAGGAGGGCGAAGGTTTTTCCGGCCTGGCCGAACTCGGCGTTGTCTTTCTGCTGTTTCTGATCGGCCTTGAACTCTCGCCCGAACGACTACGCACCATGCGCCAGCTGGTTTTCGGCCTGGGCGGCACGCAGGTGCTTGTATCAGCACTTGCAATCGCCGCACTCGCCTGGGCATTGGGCTTTGCCGCCAATCAGGCCGTCGTCATTGGAATGGCCCTGTCGCTCTCATCGACCGCCATCGTCATCCAGCTTTTTTCGGAAGAAAAACGCCTCGGCTCGCAGGCGGGCCGCATGAGCTTTTCCGTGCTCCTCATGCAGGACCTGTGCGTCGTTCCCATGCTGCTGCTCCTCGGCACACTCGCGCCGAATACCGAAGGCAATATCGCCATGAATGTTGGGCTGGCGCTGCTGCAGGCAGTGGCGACCGGTGCATTCATCGTCATTGCAGGCCGCTTTGTCCTGACGCCGCTCCTGCGCATGGTGGCAGCCGCCAACAGCCCCGACCTTTTCATGGCGACCGTGCTCTTCATAGCGATTGGCACCAGTGCCTTGGCAGCCGCCGCTGGCCTCTCCATGTCGCTTGGCGCCTTCATTGCCGGCCTCACGCTCGCCGAAACCGAGTTCCGCCGTGCCATTGAAGCCATCATCGAACCCTTCAAGGGCGTGCTTCTTGGAATCTTCTTCCTGTTGGTCGGCTTGGGCCTCAGTTTGGAGGTCCTGGTCGAAGAGCCGCTGCGCATTCTCGCCCTCACGGCAATTCTCGTGAGCCTGAAGGCATTGATTGTGATGGCCATAGCCTGGGTGATGAAACTGCCCCGGGCGCCGACACTGGAGTCGGCCGTCTTGCTGGGTCCGGGCGGAGAGTTTGCTTTCGTGTTGTTCGGCGCAGCGACGGCCGCAGGTCTTTTCCGCAATGACGAAACGGCGCCATTTCTGATCGCCGTCACGCTGAGCATGATGGCCCTGCCGCTTCTTGGGCGCTTTGCCAAGGCCGCGCGCCGGAAACTGCCGGCGCCCAATGCTGCTGCGAACCAGTATCAGCTGCCGCAGCACGGCATTGAGGGGTCGAACATCATCATTGCCGGCTTCGGCCGTGTTGGCCGCATTGTCGCCGACATGTTGAAGGAGCAGGAACTGCCCATCGTCGGCATTGATCTTGATGTCGACAATCTCGCCGCGGCCCGCAAGTCGGGCCACCGGGTCTTCTATGGCGATGCCACCGATATTGCTTTCCTCATGCGTTGCGGCCTTGCCGATGCCAAGGCCCTTGCCATCACCATGGACAATCCAACCCGTGCCCAGGAAATTCTCAAGGCAGTACGGAGCGAGCGGCCCGATCTCAAGATCATTGCCCGCGCCCGCGACGAGCGCCATGCCATGAAACTCTATGAGGCTGGCGTGACGGAAGCCGTGCCGGAAACAACCGAAGCCAGCCTGCAGCTTGCAGAAGCTCTGCTGGTGGAAGCGGGCGTTCCCATGGGCCTTGCCATTGCCGCTGTCCATGAACGCCGCGACGGCTATCGCAAGCTTCTCGGAAGACCCAATCGCAAGGAGGAAGTCGCCCGCCTGCGCAATCGCCTCAAGAAGCGTATGCAAACAAGCGTCGATTAACGCGGAGCGAGTCTCCTCCCCCTCTTACGGGGAGGTGTCACCCCGGACTTGATCCGGGGGACGGAGGGGGTTTCAGCTTGTTGTGACCCCCACCCGGCGCACAAGTCGTGCGCCACCCTCCCCGCGTAG
>JBIOWL010000538.1:0-8711 GCA_044868645.1 Aestuariivirga sp. | reverse complement strand
ATTTGCGCGCTCTTCGAGGCCGTCCCGGGGAGCCACCGGAACGGCGCCTCAGGGTGCGGGAAATGAAATTCCCATGCTGAGGCGCCCGGGCAAAGCCGGGCCTCGAAGCGCCCGGCTACCGGCGCTTTCCGGGGGCTTTTTCAGGCCAGCCCCAGGGCCTCATTCACGATGTCAATCAGCGGGGAGGTTTCCCTCCTGTGCACGTTCCCAATATAGGATATCATTCTTTAGTTGTCAAGGAAAAAATTCGTGGTGCCCGCCTGCCCCGGCGGATTTGATGGAAATTCGCCCGGAACACGGGCAATCCCCACAACAAAACGAGCCCCGGAATTTTACCTTGGCGCGCGTTCTCATGGGCTCAATGGTTCCACAGCGCCGGAAAGCGCGCTAAAGCCCCGGGGCCCATGGTCATGCTTGCCCTTGATACCTCGCTAGAAGGCTGTTCTGCCGCGCTCTTTGTGGGCGCCGAGCGTCTGGCCTCGTATTTTCAGGTGATGGATCGGGGCCATGCGGAGATACTGCCCGTCATGGTGGCCGAGATCTGCCGGGAGAAAGGGTTTTCCCCGAAGGCGCTGACCCGTGTAGCGGTAACGCGCGGCCCCGGCACCTTCACCGGCGTCAGGATCGGGCTTTCCTATGCCAAGGGACTGGGGCTTGCCCGCAACATCCCGGTCATTGGCATCGACACGCTCACAGCCACGGCCGTTCCCCATGTGGGCGCGGCAGTGCCTCTGCTCATCGCCCATACCGCGGGCGGCACCGGCAAGGTCTATACTGCGGCCTATGACGGGCATTCGCTGATGACGCTGCGCATGCCGGCCCTTCTCAGCCCGCAGGAAGCGGGGCAGGACTTCACCGAAGCCTTGGTCATCGGCACGGGGGCGGAAGCGGTCGTTGCGGCCAATCCGGCACTTTCCAAGGCCAGGGGCCGCCATTTGCCCGATGCGGCGCTGTTCGGCGCCTATGCGCTTGATCTTCCGTATGCGGATCATCCGGCCGATCCGCTCTATCTGCGCGAGGCCGATGCCAAGCCATCGGCGCCACCTGACCTTGCTCATCCCCATGTGCGCCATGCCACGCCTGACAAGCTCGGGCTCCTTGCCGCCATCCACCGCAATTGCTTCCAGCCCGGTTGGACGGAGGAGATGCTGCGTTCTGCGCTTTCCGTTCCGGGCTCCGGGGCGCTGGTCGTCGAGCTGGCGGGGCGCACCTACGGCTTTCTGCAGTTCCAGTGGATCGCCGGGGAGGCGGAATTGAACACGCTCTGCGTGCTTTCCTCCTACCGCCGGCAGGGTTTTGGAAAATTGCTGATGGAGGCGCTCATCGCCGAGCTCAAGTCAAGGCTCACGAGCAAGCTCTTTCTCGAGGTCGCTGCCGACAATGATGGCGCCCTCGCCCTCTATCGAAACCTCGGCTTCAAGGAGACGGGGCGGCGGGGCGGCTATTATGCCCGGAACGGCAGTGAGGCGGTGGACGCCATCACCATGACGCTTGTTCTATGAGTACGCTGCGCGCGGCGCTGAAGCTTCTGGCCTTTGCCGTGCTGACTTTGCCGCTGATGCCGGTGCAGCAGGTTCTGCTGTGGTTTTTCCCGGACGCGGCGCGTGCCTTCCCGCACCATTATCACCGCCTGCTCTGCCGCCTGTTCGGCATCAGGCTCACGGTGATTGGAAATCTGCCCCCACCTGGCCCCTGCCTTGTCATTTCCAATCATGTGTCATGGCTCGACATCGTGATCCTCTCCGCCGTGATGCCGCTCTCCTTCGTGGCAAAGCGCGAAGTTTCCCGCTGGCCCTTCTTTGGAACGCTGGCGCGATTGCAGCGCACGGTGTTTGTCGACCGGGAGCGGCGGCACACCACCGCGAAAGTGGCGGACAGTGTTGCCGGACGCCTGGCCGCTGGCGAGGCCATCGTGCTCTTCGGCGAGGGTACGTCCCATGACGGCGCTTCGGTCTTGCCTTTCAAGTCCTCGCTTTTTGCCGCCGCCACGGCACCGCACATCGACATTGTGCCCGTCACCCTGGCCTATCGGTCTCATTGGGGATTGCCGATGACAAGGCGCGACCGCCCTTCCTTTGCCTGGTATGGCGACATGAACCTCATTTCCCATCTCTTGAATTTCATGGGCGAAGGACCGCTCGGTGTAACCGTTGTCATTCATGAGGCCCTTTCGGTGGAAACGGGCCTTAACCGCAAGACGGCGGCGGAGACTTGCGAAAAGGCGGTCCGGCGGGGGCTTGTTGCGGCGCTTCACGGCACCCCCGATTTGCGCTAGCACCCGGCCATGGACGATAGCCGGCCCACCCCCAAGACAGCCTTTGTCAAATCCTATGGCTGTCAGATGAACGTCTATGACGCAACCCGCATGGAGGAGCTTCTTGCGGCGGAAGGTTATGGCCTTGCGGATGCACCGGAGCGCGCCGATCTTGTCATCCTCAATACCTGCCACATCCGTGAGAAGGCAGCGGAGAAGGTCTATTCGGAACTTGGCAAACTCAAGCGGCTGAAGGCGGAGCGCCACGCTGAAGGCCGTGACTTCAAGATCGCCGTTGCGGGCTGCGTGGCCCAGGCAGAAGGCGAGGAGATCATCAGGCGGCAGAAGGCAGTTGACCTCGTCTTCGGGCCGCAGACCTATCACCGCCTGCCGGAACTTCTGAAGGAACAGGCGCGCACGGGCCGCGCCGTGATCGAAACGGAATTTCCGGCAGAAGACAAGTTCGATGCGCTGGCGGAAAAATCGCTGCGCACAAAACAAGGTGTTGCCGCCTTCCTCACCATCCAGGAAGGTTGCGACAAGTTCTGTTCCTTCTGCGTGGTGCCTTACACGCGAGGGAGTGAATTCTCCCGGCCTGTGGCGCAAGTGTTGAGCGAAGCTCGAAAGCTTGCCGAGCAGGGCGTTGTCGAACTCACGCTCTTGGGCCAGAACGTCAATGCCTATCGGGGCAGTGAATGGGGCCTTGCCGGGCTTGTCAATGAACTGTCATCCATCGATGGCATCAAGCGCATCCGCTACACCACCAGTCATCCGCGCGACATGACTGAGGAACTGATCGAGGCCCATGCCACGAACGAGAAGCTGATGCCTTATCTCCATCTTCCCATCCAGGCGGGAAGCGACAGGGTGCTCAAGGCCATGAACCGGGGCCACACGGTGGAGCATTATATCAGACTCATCGAGCGCATCCGAAAGGTGCGGCCCGACATGGCGATGTCGGGTGATTTCATCGTGGGCTTTCCGGAAGAGAGCGAAGGGGATTTTGAGGAGACACTCGCGGTGGTGCGCGAGGTAAATTATGCCTCCGCCTTTTCTTTCAAATATTCAGCTCGGCCGGGGACGCCTGCCGCTGAACGCGATCAAATCCCGGACGAGGTTAAAGCGGATCGGCTGCAACGGCTTCAGGCGCTCCTTGTGGAACAACAGCAGGCCTTTAACCATTCCATGGTGGGCAAGACCCTTTCCATCCTGGTGGAGAAGAAGGGACGGCATGAGGGCCAGATGATCGGGCGTTCACCCTATTTGCAGAGCGTTCATTGCGAGCTTCCCGAATCGGCTCTTGGACGGATTGTCCGGGTGCAGATCACGGGGACAATGCCCAACAGCCTTTCCGGCCAATATGTTGGAGAATCCGCTTGATTCCGCTATTATTTGGACGTTCACTAGCCTCACGAGCAACCGGAGAATCGACCACTTGAGCCAGGCGACAGGCGCCGCAACCTTCTTGAGCCCCCGCGGCCGGGCAGACGGACAAGACCAGACGCTGACGCTCACCTTCGATGACAACCGGCTCCTCTCGCTGCTCTTCGGCGAGCACGATGAACATCTTGCATTGATTGAGCATAAGCTCGGCGTTGCCATCACGCCGCGCGGCAATCGTGTCGCCATCCGCGGTTCATCTACCGCTGCCGATGATGCGCGCTCGGTTCTGCTCTCGCTCTACACGCGGGCCAGCCGCGGCGGAGAAATAACGCGCGGCGAGGTGGACGGCGCCATCCGCATGGTGCGCTCTGCCCATGAGCGGGACGGCGACGGCTCGACCATCCGTACACGGAGGAAACCGGTTTCGGCCCGCTCGCCCAACCAGAAGCTCTATATCGATGCGATCCGAAAGCATGAGCTTGTTTTCGGAATCGGCCCTGCCGGTACGGGCAAGACCTATCTTGCCGTGGCCTGCGCCGCCGAGGCGCTAATGAACGGCGAGGTGGACCGCATCGTGCTGTCGCGTCCTGCCGTCGAGGCAGGCGAAAGGCTAGGCTTTCTTCCCGGCGACATGAAGGAGAAGGTCGATCCCTATCTCCGGCCCCTCTATGATGCGCTTTACGACATGATGCCCCATGCATTGGTTGCCAAGGGCCTTGCGGAAAACCAGATCGAGATTGCGCCGCTCGCCTTCATGCGCGGCCGCACGCTTGCCAATGCCTTCGTCATTCTCGATGAAGCGCAGAACACAAGCCCTCAGCAGATGAAGATGTTCCTGACGCGCCTCGGCGAAGGAAGCCGCATGGTGGTGACGGGTGATCCCACGCAGGTCGATTTGCCCAATGGCACGACTTCCGGACTTGCCGATGCACTGTCGATCCTCAAGGGCGTCAAAGGCATTGGCACCGTGAAGTTCGAGGCCTCCGACATTGTGCGTCATCAACTCGTCGGCCGTATCGTGCAGGCTTATGAAAAAGTGAAGCCTTTGCCAGAGCGGAAACCCCGCCCCGCAAGATGAGCGTTACATCCGAAGTGGAGGACCCGCGCTGGGATGTGCTTCCCGATGCGGAAGGAATGGCGGTGCGTTGTGTTGCCGCTGCATTGGGCGAAGATGGGCGCAGCGTGAATGTGCTTTTCACCAGCGACGCCGAATTGCGCATCCTCAACCGGGACTTTCGCGGCAAAGACGCGGCCACCAATGTGCTTTCCTTTCCCGCCGCACCCATGGCATCGCCGGATGGAAGCGAATCCCATCTCGGCGACATTGCGCTTGGCTTCGAGACCATCGAAAGAGAGGCGAAGGAGCAGGGAAAGCCGCTGCTTCACCATGCCAGCCATCTCATTGTGCATGGGACCTTGCATTTGCTAGGTTACGACCATGAGAGCGATGAGGCGGCAGACGCCATGGAACAGCGCGAGCGGAACATCCTGGCCACGCTCGGCATTCCCGATCCTTACCTGACATGAGCAGCGACAGAACCCATGAATCCAAAAGGGCGTCCGGCTTTCTGGCGTGGCTGAGGCGCCGCCTCAGGCCCTCGAAGGACCTGCGGGAGAGCCTGGAAACCGCGCTCGAAAGCCATGCGGAAACAACAGGCACGCCCGGCATTACGGACGATGCCCGCTCCATGCTGGGCAATCTCATCAGCTTCCAGGACCTGCGCGTCTCGGACCTGATGGTCCCGCGCGCCGACATCACTGGCGTTGAGGAAACGGAAACGCTGCGTGTCCTGCTCGATCGCTTCACCGAAGCCAACCATTCCCGCCTGCCGGTCTATCGCGAGACGCTCGATGATGTCACCGGCATGGTGCATGTGAAGGACTTCCTGCGCTGGCTCAATTCAAAGGGGCGTAGCAGAAAGACGAAGTCTGGCGTCGGCCTGTCGCTGCCCGCGGCGGAACTCAACACGGCGGTCAAGCAGCATTCCTCGATCGTGCGCGATGTTCTCTATGTGCCGCTCTCCATGCCGGCCTCTGATCTTCTCATCAAGATGAAGGCGACCCATGTGCATCTTGCCGTGGTGGTCGATGAATATGGCGGCACGGATGGGCTTGTTTCCTTCGAGGACATTGTCGAGGCGATTGTCGGTGACATCTCGGACGAGCATGACGAAGATGCCGATGAGATCCTCATCAAGAAGCAGAATGACACAACCTATATGGCCGATGCGCGGATCGCCATAGCCACGCTTGATGAGATGTTCGGCGTTGACCTTTTGCCCGCAGACAAGGAAGACGAGGCCGACACGCTGGGCGGGCTCATGTTCGAGATGGGCGGGCGCGTGCCGGTCAAGGGCGAGGTGATCACGCACCCTGCAGGCCTTGAGTTCGAGATTGTGGAGAGCGATCTCAGGCGCGTGAAGCAAGTGCGCATCCATGTGAAGCAAAAGCCGGAGACACCGGAAGAGACGCAAGGCGAGGGCGGGTAGTCCTTCTTAATCTCCATCGGCGGGCTTGACCCGCCGACCCAGTCTTTTTGTTGCGCTGGGTGGGCCGATTGATCCCGGATCAAGTCCGGGAGGCCCATGGAGAAAAAAGAACGGTTAGTTACAACAACCCCTGCTCTTTCGCGTGTACAAGCAGATTGACTTCCGGTCTTGCGCCCACATGCGAAATGACTTCCGCTGCGGCGAGGCTGCCGAGCCGCGCGCAATGGGCCAGAGGCTTTCCCGCCGTGTAACCAAAGAGGAAGCCTGCAGCATAAAGATCGCCCGCGCCTGTGACGTCGACCACATGCTTTACGGGATGGGCCGGAACTTCGATGGTGTCTCCGCCCTTGACGATGACGCTGCCCTTGGCTGAGCGGGTGACGACGCCAATCGGGCAATCACGCCTGATCGCATCGAGCGCGCCGGAGAAATTCTGCGTCTGGTAAAGCGAGGTCAATTCCCGCTCATTGGCGAAAACGATGTTGATGCTGGAGCGGATGAGCGAAAGGAAATCATCGCGGTGGCGCTCCACGCAGAATGAATCCGAAAGGGTGATCGAAGTAAGCTTGCCCGCAGCTTGGGAAATTCTCGCCGCTTCGCGGAAGGCCTCCTTGGCGGCGGGCTTGTCGTAGAGATAGCCTTCCATATAGGTGACGTCGGAAGCCTTCACCGCCGCCGCATCAATGTCGGCGGCATTGAGGTTCACGCAGGCGCCGAGATAGGTGTTCATGGTGCGCTCGCCATCGGGCGTCACCAGGATGAAGGAACGCGCGGTTGCAGGGCCATCGCTCGCGGCGGGTGTGTCGAAGGCAACGCCCTGGGCGCGCATGTCGTGGCGGTAGATGCCACCCAGCTGATCGGCCTTCACCTTGCCGATATAGGCGGCCCTGCCGCCGAAGGAGGCAACGCCCGCTGCCGTGTTGCCGGCGCTGCCGCCCGATACTTCGATGGCCGGACCCATGACGTCATAGAGCGTTTCGGCGCGCTCCTCGTCGATGAGGTTCATGGAACCCTTGACGAGTTTTTCGCGGCGCACGAAGGCCTCATCGACCTTGGCGATCACATCGACGATTGCGTTTCCGATTGTGAGAACATGGATGGAATCTGGCGTAGAATTTGACATGGGGGCGCTGGTAGCGGAGGGCGCTTGCCGAAACAAGGGCGGCGAGACAGGCTGGTGCATGTTCTTGCCGCAAAAGTCATTCAACTTTTGCGGAACATGCACTACTTATGATGCCATGCTATCCGCAGCCTTTCGCGCCTTCGGCGATCTCACCTCACCCGATTTCCGTTCCATCCTGTTCAAGGCTGTGGGGCTTGCCATCGCACTCTTTGTCGCGATCTTTCTGGCGTTGCAGGCGCTGTTCTGGTTTATGACTTTCTTTTCGACGCCCTGGCTTGAGCAGCTTGCCGAAATCGGCGCGAGCCTTGGCCTCTTCGTGGCGTTCTTTTTCCTGATGGCGCCAGTGACGGCGATGTTCGCCGGGCTTTATCTCGACGGGGTGGCCGAGAAAGTGGAAGCAAAGCACTATGCAAGCGATCCGCCCGGGCGGCCGCAGCCTTTCCTCAAGGGGCTCGTCCTGGCGATCCAGTTCGGCCTCGTCGTGCTCGCGGTCAATGTGCTGGCCCTGCCGCTGGTGTTCACGGGGCTCGGCGCCATCGTGCTGGTGGTGATCAATGCCTATCTTCTCTCGCGGGAATATTTCGAGATGGCGGCCATGCGCTTCATGGCACCCGCCGAGGCAAAAGCGCTACGCAAGGACAATGCGGTCAGCATTTTCACAGCGGGCTTCCTGCCCGCGCTGATGACGCTGGTGCCGATCGTCAATCTCACCGTGCCGCTTTTTGCCACCTCTTACTTCGTGCACCTGTTCAAGCAGGTGAAGCGGTCTTCGGCGTAAAGGGGCAGAGATCGGCGATGAGGCAGCGCCAGCATTCAGGCTTCCGCGCTTTGCAGACATAGCGGCCGTGCAGGATGAGCCAGTGGTGAGCGTGGCGCTTCTTGTCCTCCGGCACAATTTTCAAAAGCCCCTGCTCCACTTCGCTGGGCGTTTTTCCGGGAGCGAGATTGAGGCGGTTGCCGAGACGGAAAATATGGGTGTCGACTGCTATTGTTGCTTCACCGAAGACATGGTTCAGCACCACATTGGCGGTCTTGCGGCCGACACCGGGCAATGCTTCCAGTGCGGCACGATCATGGGGAACTTCACCTCCATGTTCGTTCACCAGCTTGCGGCACAGCGCGATCACATTCTTCGCCTTGGTGCGGTAGAGGCCGACGGTCCGGATGGCCTCACGCAGCTTGTCCTCACCCAATGCCATCATCTCTTGTGGAGTTGACACCTTGGCAAAGAGGGAGGCTGTCGCCTTGTTGACGCTGTCGTCGGTTGCCTGGGCTGAGAGAACCACCGCCACAAGGAACGTGAATGGGTTGACGGATTGCAGCTCGCCCTTGGGTTCCGGATTGGCGGCGGCGAAGCGCTCGAAGATCTGATCCACCACTGCTTGCGGCAATCTGCGTGGCGCTGCTTTGCGTTTCTTCACTTGCGATTTCACGGGCTTCTCATAATCTGGCTTCACATAAT
>JBIOWL010000537.1:0-2848 GCA_044868645.1 Aestuariivirga sp. | reverse complement strand
TTTTGCGCTGCTGGCAGGGTTGGCCGTGGCGCCATTCCTGGGCGGAAACGCCTTCGCAGATCAGACGCTCGACGTCGAAGTCGATCAGTCGCGCATGCTCACGGTGCAAGCAAATCCCGGCGCAGTCATTGTTGGCAATCCATCGATTGCCGATGTTTCGCTTCATCTCGACAAGGTATTCGTGCATGGCCGGAGCTTCGGTCAAACCAATCTCATCATCCTTGACCAGAATGGTGAGCCGATCGCCCAGTTTGACCTCATAGTCAAACACACAGCTGAAAGCGCGCTTACGCTTTATGAGAGCACACCCCAAGCTGGCGTAAGTCGCCACAGCTACTCATGCTGGCCACTTTGCGAGTCGGAAATGGCGGTAGGCGACGACTTCCCCTACACAGACGGTGTCATCAAAGGAAACTCGTCCAAGACGAAATTCGCAACCGGCGAAGAATCTTCCGAGGCTAAGGCGCCAGCCGCCGCGCAGTAAAAATCTACCGTATCGGTTAACCAGGGGCGGAGATTTCATCTCCGCCCTTCGCATTTTTACGATTTCATTCAAATTTTATCTATCCGGGTAAAACTGTGGCAAGCGCCCTTTGCTAGCTATTCGAGCACCCTACGTGCGTCCTGGCGGGCCGAGGGCAATTGTTTGCGGCGCATGTCCGCCGACGGGAGAAAGTGATGAGCATATTGTCCAAGCTGGGCAATCGCCTGCGCAGATCAAGCGCTTGCCGTCTCTGCCGCAATGAGGACGGCGTCACAGCAATCGAATTCGCGGTGTTGGCACCCCTCTTCTTCCTGCTGCTTGGCAGCATCATGGAGACGGGCATTATGCTCTTCTCGGAATACTCGCTGCAACCAGCGTGCAAGCCGCCGGACGGCTTGTGCGCACCGGCCAGGCGCAAGAGCAAATGCTTACATCGGCGCAATTCAAGAACGAGCTTTGCGAGACAGCGGAGATCGTGATCGACTGCGCGGGTGGTGTCACTGTCTACATGGTTTCGGCGGCCGACTTTACGACGCTCGAAACCATGGTCCCCTCCTATCTCAATGTTGGCAACAGCTATGGCGGCCCGGTCAATCCCACTTCATATTCCTGCGGAGACCCATCGGAGGTGGTTGCGGTGATAGCCACCTATGATTGGGGATTCACCATGCCGTTCCTCAAGGAACATTTCGGCAATGTCGATGGAAACACGAAGCGGCGTCTCGCCGGCTTCGCCATGTTCCAGAATGAACCCTTTCCCGCCACCGGAAACACCTGCCCCCCGTGAGGACTCACTAACATGCGGAAGTTCACCCTCAAGTCCTATCTCAACGCGCAGTCCGGTGTGGCAGCAATCGAATTTGCCTTCATCCTGCCGGTGATGTTGATTCTCTATTTCGGCATGATGGATCTCACCACGCTGATTGTGAATAACAGGAAAATCACGACCGTTGCCGGCGCCGTTGCCGACCTCACGTCGCAGAACCGCACGACTGTGCTGAAGTCTCAGGTCGACGACTACATGCGGGTGACCAATCTCATCGTCAACCCTTTGCCCGACGATGGCGTAACGGTGAAGGTGTTCGGATACCGCAATTCCGGCGGCACACCATCCAAGATTTGGGAAACTTCCAATGCGTCTGGCCCGGGATGTTCGGCCACGCCCAGCACATCGGGCTACAGCGACCTGATGACGGCGGGCAATGATCTCGTCGTGGCGCAGGCCTGCATGACCTATGAACCATGGGTCGCCACTTTCCTGGGCAAGAACCTGCTCGGCGATACGTTTTTCAATGTCGAGCAGGCGGTTGTGGTTCGCCCGCGCTCTACGCTCGTGCTTACCTGCCAGGTAACATCGGGCGGAGCGAACTGCACTTAGCGCACGAAAACACGTGTCTTCAAAGGGCCCTCAAATTGGGGGCCTTTTCGTTTGCCCAATGATTTGGCAGAAGGGATAGCCCTATAACCGAAAGCCCCTTCCTTGGATTCCCTCGTCTTTGGCGCTGTGCTTCTTGCCGCTTTCCTGCATGCCGCCTGGAACGTGCTCGTGCGCATGCAGGCCGACAGGCTCGTATCGCTCACCACGCTGCAAGGCTTCATGGGCATCATGGGCATCGGCTTGCTTTATCTTTTTGGCCTGCCGAAACCGGAAAGCTATGGCTTCGCCCTGGCGTCAGGCGTTCTGCACACAGGCTATAATCTCTTTCTGGTACGGGCTTATAGGGCCGCAGACCTGAGCCAAGTCTATCCCATCGCGCGCGGTGCAGCTCCCCTTCTCACCATGGTGGGTAGCCTGCTTTTCCTCACGGATGGCGTTCACATCGGCGTTGTGGCTGCCATCCTGCTCTTGGTTGCAGGGCTGGTGATGGCTGGATGGCAGAAGGATCGTTCAAGCCATCCCGACCCGCAGGCCGTGCTCTATGCTCTTGGCACCGCCTGCTTCATCGCCATCTATTCGATGACCGATGGGCTTGGGGCGCGGGCCTCCGGCGATGCTTTCGGCTATGCGGGGCTTCTTTTTGTGTTGGATGCGGTGTTCCTGCTCATTGCCGGAACTATCATGCGGGGCGCGGGTTTCGTGCCTTCACTTTTTCCATTCTGGAAACAGGGCATCATCGGCGGCACAGCTTCTGGCCTTGCCTATGCCATCGTCATGTGGGCCATGACCAAGGCGCCGATTGCCAGCGTGGCGGCCTTGCGCGAGACCAGCATCGTTTTCGTGCTGCTCATGTCGGCTCGGATGTTGAGGGAATCGCTGACGGCCGTGCGCATTGCAGGGGCTTTGCTCATCACGGCGGGAGCCATTCTTCTGAGGCTTGCCTGACAAGGTCCTTTGGGCCATGGTCCGCCACCAAAATTCAAAGG
>JBIOWL010000536.1:0-3323 GCA_044868645.1 Aestuariivirga sp. | reverse complement strand
GGTCGTTGGCGGCGGTGAAGAGGCTTTGCGCAAGGTCAGGCTGCTGCTCAAGACAGATGCCCGCATCGAAGTGATTGCCCCCGAGATCCATGAAGAGCTTGCGGCCAATGCCCGCGTCGTCTGGCGTGCCAAGACTTACGCCGGGGAACTGCTCGACGGCGCGCGCCTGGTCTATTCCGCCGACCCCGAATTCAATACACAGGTTTCCGCCGATGCGCAGGCGCGCGGCATTCCCGTCAATGCCGTGGACCAGGCAGACATTTCGACATTCCTCGTTCCGTCCATCGTTGACCGCGATCCGGTGGTGATCGCCATCGGAACGGAAGGGGCCGCTCCCGTGCTTGCCATGGGGCTGCGCGCCAAGATCGATGCCCTGCTCCCGGCGCGTCTCGGTGCGCTGGCTGCCAAGGCGCAAACCTTGCGTGAAAGAATCGCAGAACTGGTGCCCAAGGGCACCCGCCGCCGCGCCTTCTGGCAGGAATTCTTCTTCGGGAGCCCACGCGATGCATTTCTCTCCGATGATGATGTGGCCTTCGATCTCTCCCTGACGGATGCCATTTACGGAGCCAGGACGGCGCAGACGGGCCGCATTTCGCTCGTCGGCGCCGGTCCTGGCGACCCGGAACTCCTGACGCTCAAGGCGCAGCGCAAGCTGCAGGAAGCGGACGTGATCGTTTACGACCGCCTTATCCCCAATGCCATTCTGGAAATGGCGCGGCGCGATGCGGTGCGCATTGCCGTGTCAATGCAGGCGCAAGATCTCGAAGCCATATTGGCGCGCGAGGCCAGCAAGGGCCTTAACGTGGTGCATCTTGTGCGCGGCAATCCCCAGGGCATTTTTGCAAGCATTGCGGATGAAGTTGTGCCCGGCATCGAAGGTGAAGGTGCGGAGGGAAACATCCTTACTTTTCCCCTCCGTGAAGACATCCGCGAGGCTGCGCTGAGGGCCGCATCATGAGCGAGATCGAAAAGGGCCAGGTAATGACCGCCAATCGCTTGCGCGATGGTGAGGTTGTGTTCCTCACACGTGCTGGCGTCTGGGCCATGGCGATTGACGAGGCCGTGCTGGCGCAGGAGCCGCAAGCAGTTGCCGCCCTCGAAGCACGCGCCAAGGAAGATGAAAAGGCAACGCTGGTTACCGGCTCGTACTTGTTCGATGCCGAGCGGGTGAACGGCAAGATCCGCGCTTCGCATATCCGCGAGCGCATCCGGGCACAGGGGCCAACGGTGCGCCTCGATCTCGGCAAACAGGCAGAAGGAACGGCAGGCAGCTTTGCCGCCGTGGAAGGTTAGTCCCATGTACCGTTATGATGAGTTTGACCTGGGTTTTGTGAAGCAGCGCACGGCGCAGTTCCGCGACCAGGCGGAGCGCCGCCTCAAGGGTGAATTGACGGAAGACGAATTCCGCCCGCTGCGCCTGATGAACGGCCTCTATCTGCAGCTTCATGCCTATATGCTGCGCATCGCCATTCCCTATGGCACGCTGTCATCCAAGCAGATGCGCCGCCTTGCCTACATCGCCGACAAGTGGGACCGTGGCTATGGCCATTTCACCACGCGGCAGAATATCCAGTATAACTGGATCAAGCTGGAAGACACCGCCGACATTCTCGATGCTCTGGCGGAAGTGGAGATGCATGGCATTCAGACCTCCGGCAACTGCATCCGCAATGTGACGACCGATCACTGGGCAGGCGCTGCGGCCGATGAAATCGCAGACCCCCGCCCTGTTGGCGAGTTGCTGCGGCAGTGGTCATCGCTGCATCCCGAGTTTTCCTTCCTGCCGCGCAAGTTCAAGATCGCAGTGACGGGCGCGCCCAATGACCGTGCTGCCGTGAAGGTGCATGACATCGGCCTTCGCCTGCACAAGAATGACAAGGGCGAGATCGGCTGGGAAGTGCTGGTGGGTGGTGGCCAGGGGCGCACGCCGATGATCGCCGTCACAGTGCGCGACTTCCTGCCCGAGAAGGAACTGGTCCCCTATCTCGAGGCGATCATGCGCGTCTACAATCTCTACGGTCGGCGCGATAACAAATACAAGGCGCGCATCAAGATCCTGGTCCATGAGCTTGGCGCTGAGAAATTCCGCAGTGAAGTCGAAGCCGAATATGCCCGCCACCCGGCGCAGACCACGGAAGTCGACCAGAAGGAACTGGCGCGCATCGCCAAATACTTCGCGCTGCCGCAGCTCGAAAAGCAGTCACGCTTTGCCCCGCATTTCGAGCAGGCAAGGCTCGACAACAAGGAGTTTGCCCGCTGGGCCCGCAACAATCTCGCGACACACTCAACGCAGGGCTACACCATCGTCAATGTCTCGCTGAAGCCGGAAGGCGGCATTCCGGGCGATGCGACAGGCGAACAGATGCGGGTGATGGCCGATCTTGCCGAGCGCTATTCATTCGATGAGTTGCGCATCTCTCACGCCCAGAACATCGTGTTGCCCCATGTGAAGCTGGAAGATGCTTTCACCATCTGGCAGGAACTGAGGAAGCATGATCTTGCCGCCGCGAACTATGGGTTGGCGGGAGACATTATCGCCTGCCCCGGCCTCGATTATTGCGCGCTGGCAACGGCCCGCTCCATTCCGATTGCACAGGCGCTCAGCCGCAAGTTTGCCGACCTCGACAAGCAGGAGAAGATCGGCCCGCTGAAGATCAACATCTCGGGCTGCATCAATGCTTGCGGCCACCATCATGTTGGCCATATCGGCATTCTTGGCTTGGACAAGAAGGGCGAGGAATTCTACCAGATCACGCTCGGCGGCTCGTCCGGCGACAGCGCTTCGATCGGCACCATTCTTGGCCCCGGCTTTGCGGGCGAGGAAGTGCCCGATGCCATCGAAAAGATTCTCGATACCTATGTGAAGCTTCGGCAGCCGGGCGAGGAATTCCTCGCCGCCTATCGCCGCCTTGGCCCCGCACCCTTCAAGGAGGCGCTTTATGTCGCTGCTTAGAAACAACGCCTTCGTTGCGGATGCATGGGCGACGCTTGCGGATGATGCGCCGCTTGCCGAAGGTGCGCGCGTCATTGTCTCCTTCGCGCGGCTGCAGAAGGAATGGGATACGCTTGCCAAACACACAGGACTTCTTGGCGTTGCCGTACCCAACACAGTGCGCGCGGAAGAATTGGCGCCATACGTATCGCGCCTTGCGCTGATCGTGCTGGCATTCCCCTCCTTCACGGATGGCCGCTCATACTCATTGGCACGGCAGCTGCGGCTTGATGGCTATCGCGGTGAATTGCGCGCCACCGGTAATCTCTTGCCGGACCAACTGCAGTTCATGCTGCAGGTCGGCATCGACACTTTTGAGGTGTCCGAGCGT
>JBIOWL010000535.1:0-9952 GCA_044868645.1 Aestuariivirga sp. | reverse complement strand
TCATGCAGCTGGGCCGCCTCGTCGAGATCGTGGACGCGAGCGCCTTGAGGACCGGGCAAGTCCGGGACGACTACACCCGCAGGCTCATTGCCGCCAGCCGAGGATTTACCCGCCTGACGGGCTGACTTGCATTTTCCTCATCTTGCCAAGCCCTTGAAATAGGTCTGAGATACTTAAGACTGCGGCTGACGCAGCCCATTTCAAGACATCAGGAGAGGTTCATGGTCAAGAGTTTGAAGTACGCGTTGCTAGCGGGCGCAATGCTCGCGCTAACCCAGCAGGTTTTTGCGGACACGCCAAAGGATACGCTGGTCATCGCCGAAAACATCGACGACATCATCTCGCTTGATCCTGCCGAGACCTATGAATTGAGTGGCATCCAGGTTCTTGCCAATACCTATGACCGCATCATGCGCTTTGAACCGGAAGACATCACCAAGCTGGTGGGCGGCGTATCCGAGTCGCAATCGGTGAGCGAGGATGGCAGGACTTTCACGCTCAAGATCAGGCAAGGTTTGAAATTCGCTTCTGGCAATCCGGTGACGGCAAAAGATGCCGCCTTCTCATTGCAGCGCGTCATCAAACTCAACAAGACGCCGGTCTTCCTGCTCTCGCAGCTCGGCTGGACGCCGGAAAACGTCGATGAGATGGTGACGGCACCAGATGACTCAACACTGGTCCTCAAGATCGGCGTCGATTTCGCACCATCGCTTGTCTATGCCCTTCTGTCCTCTGGCGTCGGCTCGGTTGTGGATCAGAAAACAGCCATGGAGCATGAGAAGAACGGCGATTTTTGCTATGAATGGCTCAAGACCAACACTGCCGGATCCGGCGCCTTTACGCTCAAATCCTGGAAACCCAACGAAGCCGTGACGCTTGAGGTCAATCCCGGCTATCGCGGTGGCGAGTCGGCAATGAAGCGTGTCGTCATCCGCCATGTGCCGGAACCTGCCGCTCAACGGCTGGCCATTGAAAAGGGCGACACCGACGTCGCGCTGAATTTAACAGGAGACCAGATCGCAGGCCTGAAGGACAACAAGGATGTGGTGATCACACCCTCGCCTCAGGCGCTCCTCTATTACATCGGCATGAACGTGAAGCAGAAGGAGTTGCAGGACGTGCGCGTGCGCCAGGCGCTCCGCTATCTCATCGACTATGATGGGCTCGTGAATGCGATCATGAATGGCGGTGCTCAGGTGCATCAATCCTTCTGGGCTTCGGGCTTCTGGGCCGCACTTGACGACAACCCCTACAAACTGGACCCGGACAAGGCCAAGGCCCTGCTCAAGGATGCAGGCTATCCCGACGGTTTCGAGATCGAGCTTGATGCACCGAACTCATCGCCCTTCGTGAACCTTGCCCAATCCGTGCAGGAGACGATGGCGAAGGGTGGCGTGAAAGTGAAGATCATTTCCTCTGAAACCAAGGCCTTGCTCACCAAATATCGCGCCCGTGAGCATCAGATGCTGATGATCTATTGGGGGCCGGACTACATGGACCCGCATACCAATGCTGATGGCTTTGCCAACAACCTCGACAATTCAGATGAAGCTACCAAAGGCAAACCTTTGGCCTGGCGCAATTCCTGGTTCGATGAGGCCATCAACAAGATGACTGCCGACGCCGTGCGCGAACGCGATGAGGCCAAGCGCAAGCAGATGTATCTCGATGAGCAGAAGGCGGTTCTGGAGACTGGCCCCTATGCCATCATGTTTCAGGAGACCAAACAGGTTGCCACCCGCGCCAACGTGAAGGGCTTTATCTTCGGCCCGAGCGCCGACGTGGTTTACTACAACCTGACGACCAAGTAATTGTTTCAAGAACAAGCGAACGAGGGTCTTTGACCCTCGTTCGAAACATCTACAAAAGACTGATCCAAGCACCCGAAGTGGCGGATTGGGAAAATGCATGGATGACGCGTTCGATTTTAAGCCCACGCGAAAAATCCACTGATGCCGACTGCCTGCCCGCGATAGCGTACAAGAGTTCCGCAAGCTCAATCACCTTCAATTCATTGAATCCGAGGCCATGGCCAGGCGCAGGGCAAAGCCGGTCATAGGCCGGATGATAGGGACCGGAGAGAATGCGCCTGAAGCCGCGCGATTCCTTCGGGCCTTCGGCAACATAAAGATTGAGTTCGTTCATGCGCTCATTGTCGAGCCACAACATGCCCTTTGACCCATGAACTTCAATCTTGAGGCCATTCTTCCGTCCATGGGCCACGCGGCTTGAAGTCAAGACGCCACGCGCGCCGGAGGCAAATCGCGCAAGCGCATGGGCAATGTCATCGTTTTCAACTGTGGCCGATGTGTTCGTGCCGGGAACAGGGCGCTGCCGATGCACCACATCCACCATGGCACAGAGACTGGAGATTTCGCCCATCAGTTCCTGAGTCAGCGAAATCAGATGCACGGTGAGATCGCCCAACGCGCCCAGGCCCGCATCTTTCTTGGTCATGCGCCAGGACCAGGGCGCCTGAGGATCGGCCATATAGTCTTCGTCCACGCTACCGCGGAAATCGAAGACCTCACCAATTGCTCCATCGGCAATCAATTGCTTTGCATATTGCAGCGCCGGATTGCGAAGATAGCCGTAACCCAAGGCCGTTGCCTGGGATGGCCTTTTGGCTGCGGCAGCAGTCATGGCTTCGGCATCAGCGAGGGTCAGCGCCATGGGCTTCTCGCACCATACGTGTTTTCCCGCTTCGAGCGCCGCAATCGCCATTTCACGGTGCAGTCCATTGGGTGAGGTGATCGATACCAGTTGGATTGCACGATCGTTCAGCAGGTCGCGCCACTGGGTCGTGGATTTCTCGAATCCAAACTGGTTCGCGCAAGCTTGAGCGTGATCGGCATCAACATCGCAAAGCGAAATCCGGTCCACGACCGGCACATCACCGAACACAGCTCTCACTGCGCCGTAGGCCATGGCATGGCATTTGCCCATGAAGCCCGTGCCAATGAGCCCTACACCAATCCGTTCCATGCTAGGTTCCCGCCTTGGCGACTTTCAAACGGGCGATTTCGGATTCAAGGTCCACTAGCTCTTTTCCACCCGCCATGAGATGGAGAAGTTCCTCGCGGCTGATCTCCGTGTTCTTGTGCGTGCCCATGCTGCGGCCCCGCTGTAGGATTGTGAAGCGGTCACCCACCACATAGGCGTGATGCACATTGTGCGAGATGAAGATGACGCCGATGCCGCGCGCCTTGGATTGCACGATCAGTTTCAAGACCACAGAAGCCTGATGAACACCGAGCGCGGATGTCGGTTCATCGAGGATCAATACCTTGGCGCCGAAATGGATGGCGCGGGCAATGGCGAGGCACTGCCGCTCCCCACCCGAAAGCGTGCCCACCGGCTGTTCGGGATCGCGAATTTCAATCCCCATGTCCTTGAGTTCGCGATAGGCGGTTTCATTGGCAAGGTCGATATCGAGTTGTTTGAATGGCCCGACGCCTCTCACTGGTTCGCGGCCTAAGAAGAAATTGCGCGCAATGCTCATCAGCGGCACAAGCGCCAGATCCTGGTAGACGGTGGCAATGCCGTTGTCCAAAGCCACCTTGGGTGAACTGAAATGCGTGAGTTTTCCGGAAATGAAGATTTCTCCGGCATCGGGCATATGAACACCGGACAGGATTTTGATCAGTGTGGATTTTCCCGCGCCATTGTCGCCGAGCAGGCAATGCACCTCGCCTGTCCGGACATCGAACGAGACATCCTTGAGCGCTATGACCTTGCCGAAATACTTGCTGACGGATCGCAGTTCGATGAGTGGCGCGTCCATCAGCGGCTCCGCATGGCGCGGTTGCGCACATAGGAGTTGAAAAGAACGGCCGTCACCATCATGGCGCCCATGAAGAGCTTGAACCAGTCCGTGTCGATGCCGGTATAGAAGATGCCCATCTGCACGACGCCGAATATAAGTGCACCGAACATGGCACCAATCGCCGAACCGTAGCCGCCGGTCAGCAATGTGCCTCCGATGACCACCGCGATGATCGCTTCGAATTCCTTGAGGTTGCCGCGCAGTGTATCGGCAGAACCGGTGACCAGCACCTGGATCGAAGCGAAAAGCGCTGCAGCCATGGCGGTGAAGATAAAGAGGATGATCTTTGTCCGGGCCACCGGCACGCCAAGATTTCTGGCGGCATTGACCTCACCGCCCGAGGCGAAGATCCAATTGCCAAAGCGCGTGCGGGTGAGAAGCCAGGTGCAGAACAGCGTCAGTGCAATCCACCAGATGATGGACATGGGAATGCCGGAAATCATGGGAAGGCCATCGGCCCGTTTTCCGATCACGCCGATTTCGGCAAGCCAGGCAATCGGCGTCCTGAGCACCTGCCCGGCAAAGAGCGGAGTTAGAAAATCATCCCTCGCATATTCGTGAATGCCGGAGGCCTGGGTGCGGCCGGTGACGCCGCGCATGATGCCGAGCGTCAGGCCCCGCAGCATGAACAGGCTGCCCAGCGTGACGATGAATGACGGCAGTCCTGTCCGGACGACCGTAAGTCCATTGAGATAGCCAAGAAAGCCGCAGACCAGGAACGCGAAACTGACTGCAAGCCAGATCGGCCAGCCCCATACGATTGTCGGAATAGCAATCGCAATGCCGGCAAAGCCGATCATGGAGCCCACTGAAAGGTCGAACTCACCGGCAATCATCAGCAAAGCGACGGGTGCCGCAAGAATGCCGAGCTGTGCCGAGACCTCAAGGAAGTTGATGATGCCCTTGGCGCTGAAAAGGCCACTGCCGCCAGCCGTCACCGCGAAAAAGGCAAAGACCAGAATGGTACCGGCCGCCGCGCCCAATTCCGGCCTGCTCAAAAGCTGGCCGAGCAATGATACGGGCCGGACTCTTTCGTCACGAACGCCAGCGGTCATGTTTGTTGCCTCCCGGTGATGAATTGGCGGCCGGAAGGAGCCGTTCCGGCCGCCACACCTTGCTCAGCGCTTGCCCTGCTTGGCAAGGTCGATAACGGATGCCGCCGTTTCCTTGGTCACGAAACCAGGACCCGTCGGATAGTCAGCGATGGGAGCAATCTTGTATTTCTTCCACAGGTCAAACATCACAACAGGAACGTAGCCCATGGCGTATTGCTGGGCGTCGATGCCCCACTCCATCTTGCCGTCAGCCGTGGCCTGCAGGATGGTCGGCGAGAGATCGAAGGTGCCGATCTTCACCTTGCCCGTCAGCCCCAGTTCGTCGAGCGCCATCAATCCCGGCTCAGCACCGCCGATCCCAACCGTCAGCACGAATTCGGTGTCAGAATTGCTATTGAGAAAACCGATGATGCGGTTTTTCATCTCGGTCGGATCCATGACGCCATTGAGCACCGGCACGTCCACTCCAAGGCCCTTGGCAAAACCGGCGCAACGGTCGTCAAGGCTCACGTTACCCACTTCATGGTTGGCGCAAACGGCTTTCTTGACACCAAGCTTGGCCACGCGTTCGCCCGCCATGACGCCAGCCTCATATTCACTCTGGCCGAGATAGAGCAGGCCACCGAGTTCCTTCGTCAGCTTGCCCCCGCCCGAGTCGATGACAATCACCGGGATACCTGCTGCCACTGCATTCTTGACAGGCTCACTGAGGGCTGCCGGGTCGGCAATCGAAACAACAAGTCCATCAGGTTTTGAGGCCGCTGCGGCATCGATCATCTGGGCCATCTTCGCCATGTCGAAGGTTTCGGGCGCGAGATATTCGGCCTTGACGCCAAGTGTCTTTGCCGCATCGTCCATGCCGTTCTTCACCACTGACCAATAGGGGTCGCCACTTTGGCCGTGCGTGACAAAAACCACTCGGGTTTCGTCTGCCGCAGCAAGAGTGGTTGCGGCCGACAGGAGTGTGAACCCGGCCACTAGGCCGAGGATCGGTTTAAAAAAATTCCTTCGCGAAAACATGTGTCCTCCTGTTACTTGTTTCTGCCTCCGTTGCAGCGGATGCAGACCATCTGCCCTTTGATCTTCTGCGGCAGTCCTGGTTCCTGTTGGCGCGAACGCGCCCGTCAATTCTCCACTGTAAAGCCTGCCTCCCGCGCCATGCGTGAGAGGTTGTTGAAGCCCATTTTCGCATAAGTGAGGGGGTGCGCCTTCTTTGGGTCTTGTTCGGCCTCGACGACAAGCCAGCCCGTGTAATTGTTGCCGGCGAGGACGCCGAGAATAGTGGGGTAATCAATGGCGCCGTCGCCTGGTACGGTGAAGATTCCCGCCATCACCGCGTCCATGAAACTCATGTCTTCGCGGCGTGCCTTCTCAAGAATGGGTTTACGCACATCCTTGCAGTGGACGTGCACGACGCGCTTTACATGTTTCTTAATGAGCGCAACGGGGTCTCCGCCTGAGAAGGACGAGTGTCCGGTGTCATAAAGGAGCCCAACAGCCTCGCCTGTGTGTTTCATAAGAAGGCCTACCTCCTCATCACTTTCGACAATGGTCCCCATGTGATGGTGGAAGGCCATGCGCACCCCGAACTCGGCCATCTTCTCCGCAAGTTCAGTCAGCTTGCGGCCATAGGCGGGCCATTCCTCTGCCGCCAGCCTTGGGCGTTGCGAAATGGGCCCCCAGATGGCGCCATGGCGGCCGCGGGATGTATCGGCATAGACCACATGGGTCGATCCCATGTCCTTGAGCAGTTGCAGGTGTGAACCGATGGCGTCCATCTCGGCGCTCACGTCCTTCTCCGCACAGCGCCCGTCATACCAGCCGGAAATGACTTTCAGGCCGAAGCTCTTCATGATGGGTTTCAGCACCGCAGACTGCCGCGGAAACTTTCCTCCCAGTTCCGTGCCAGCATAGCCTGCCTCCTTCGTTTCGGCGAGACAGGTTTCAAGCGGCGTATCACCCCCAAGTTCCGGAACGTCATCGTTGGTCCAGGTTATGGGATTGATGCCAACACGGACGTTCACAGATACACTCCCTGATGAAAAGGCTGGGATTGTCAGCACCCCGGTCGCCCTTGCAGGCCTTCACGCTATCGTTAAAGTGGTTCCCTGTAGAGAACCAAAATAATCAGATTTTGAGGAACCACCATGACTGTGAGTTTTCCGGTCGACAGCATTCTTCTGGACCGGAATTCCGCTCAAAACCTGCACCGGCAACTTTACCGGCAGCTCCGCCACATGATTGAACGGCAGGTGCTGCCAGGTGGAACAGCCCTGCCATCGACCCGCGCACTCGCCATGAATCTGAGACTCGGCCGCAATACTGTGATTTCAGCCTATGAGCAGCTCGCCCTCGAAGGGTTCCTAGAGATTGCCCGCGGCACGCGGCCGCTTGTGAAGAAGCTCGGTTCCACTCTTTCACGATCGCGAAAAATGCGATCGGCCGATGTGATGGCCCTGTCGGAACGGGGCCGGATCATGACCCGGCAGCCCTTTCATCATGGCGAACCGGGCATCACCGCGTTTCACCCCGGGCTCCCCGACGCTGACAATTTTCCTTTCAATACCTGGTCCAAACTCCTCACGCGCCGCACCAAGCTCGCCCGCGCCGACCTGTTTGGCTCTTACCATATCGCGGGATATCCACCTCTGTGTGAAGCGATCTCCCGCTATCTCTCCGCCTCACGTGGTGTTGCCTGCGAGCCGGAGCAGATCATCGTGACCAACGGTGCACAATCTGCCTTCGATGTGCTGGCACGCCTGCTGACGGATCCCGGCGACACTGTATGGATTGAGGAACCTGGCTACTATGGCGCAAGGGCCGCTTTCGTTTCCGCGGGCGCCCGGCTTGTGCCCCTGCATGTCAATGATGATGGCTGGAATCTTGAGCGTCCCGAAATGCCCCCACGGGTGATTTTTGTAACGCCCTCCTGTCACCACCCTCTCGGCATCACCATGAATGTGGAGCAACGCTACCAGCTCATCAACCTGGCACGGGAGTGGAACTGCTGGATCCTCGAAGACGATTATGACAGCGAGTATCGCTTCCAGGGCCAGCCCATACCCGCACTGCAGGGCAACGCCGCCGACGCGCGCGTTGTCTTTGTCGGTACTTTCGCCAAGATCCTCTTTCCCGCCATGCGGCTTGGCTACATGGTCATTCCCGTGGATCTGCGTGAACGCATGATCTCAGCCATGAGCGCAACTGGACATTTTGCTCCTTTAATAACACAGGCCGCTCTCGCCGATTTCATCAATGAAGGCTATTTGACCCGGCATCTCCGGCGCATGCGCCGCATCTATGGTGAGCGCCGCGAAACTTTCACGAATCATTTCGGACAGTATCTGGGCAGGTGGATGGATCTGCACAGGTCAGACTCAGGCATACAGCTGGTCGGACTGTTTCGCACCGGAGTGGATGACCGTAAAATCGCCTCGGCAGCCTTCGCACAGGGCATCAACGTTTCGCCCCTCTCACTTCAATATGGAACTACCTCTCCGAAGAAGGGCCTTCTCATGGGCTTCGCCGCTGCCGAGGAGAAAACGACGCTTCGTTCCATGAAGCGCCTTGCCGAGATTGTCAGAAGCAGCAATGAACGGTCAAAGTCATAAGCTTTGCGAATTTTTGTGCCTCAATGGTGGGTGGTACAGGGATCGAACCTGTGACCCCTACCATGTCAAGGTAGTGCTCTACCGCTGAGCTAACCACCCACGCTTGACGATGACGGGCCAGCATATATCGGCCCGTTCCGGTCAAGGCAAGCGCCGAAGAAAATCCATTCTGGCGCGCTTTCCGGCCACGTGCTCCGACGTGGCCGATAAGAACCGAAGGTCCGCGAAGCGAACTCGCGCCAAGCCAATATATGCAGGAGCAAATTCATGTCGCCAAGACGATCCGTCTTGGCCGAATTTGCTCTAAGCCGCCATCAACCGGTTCACCTCATCGACAAGGTCGCGCAGGTGAAACGGCTTTGACAGGATTTTCGCCTCTTTCGGCGCCTTGGAATCGGGATTGAGCGCCACTGCGGCAAATCCGGTGATAAACATGATCTTGAGCGCCGGATCAAGCTCGGCAGCACGCCGCGCCAGTTCTATGCCGTCCATTTCCGGCATGACGATGTCGGTGAGCAAAAGGTCGAAGGCCGCTTGCTTGATTTCCTCATAGGCGCTAGCCCCTTCGCCGAAAGCCGTGACCTGATGACCGGCCTTTTCCAGCGCCTTCACCAGGAAACGGCGCAAGTCATTATCATCTTCGGCGAGTAATATGCGGGCCATCGGTTGGGTCACGGGGTTCCTGTCCTCCTACTATGCCTGTGCAGCCGAAGCGAAATCAACTGGCTATTCCTGGATTTCATTAATCCGCCGACAGTAAATGCTCTCTGAACGAGGACGTCCAGAGCTATGGACATCCTGTTGCTTCTCGTTCCATAAATGCAGGTGGAGAACCAAGGAGCAACCCGTAGCACGTGAGGGAGACTGAAACCGCCGGTTTTGAAATTTTGGCGCCGCCGCAATGGACTGCGCCTGTGGTCTTCAATTCGCCCCATAGCGGCAAGGAACTCCCGCGGCATTTGCTCGCGGCAAGCAAGCTCTCGGCCAGCCAGCTTCGCGCTTCGGAAGATGTTCTCGTCGATGATCTATTCCTGGGGTGCCTTGACGCAGGGGCCCCCATGCTGCGCGCCTTGGTGTCGCGCAGTTATATCGACCTCAACCGCGAGCCCTATGAACTGGACGCCCGCATGTTCCGTGAGAAACTCCCGGGCCACATGAATGTCTCTTCCCCGCGTGTGGCGAGCGGCCTCGGCACCATCCCAAAAACCGTGGGCGACGGCATCAATATCTATCCGGGACCGATCAACCTCGCTGAGGCTCTGCGGCGCCTTGAGGAAGTTTACCGCCCCTATCACCGCACCTTGAACGCGCTTCTGGAAGAGGCACGCCGCGCCGCAGGCATTGTGCTGCTCGTTGACTGCCATTCCATGCCGTCTTCCGCCGTTCAGCATCACAAGACCATTCGCGGTTCCGCGCTTGATGTTGTTGTGGGGGACCGCTTCGGCAACGCCTGCCGGGCA
>JBIOWL010000534.1:0-5568 GCA_044868645.1 Aestuariivirga sp. | reverse complement strand
TGGAAAAGGTTGAACGCCTCAGTCTTATATTCATTGAGCGGGTCGCGCTGGCCATAGGCCCTGAGGCCAATCACCTGGCGCAGATAATCGACAGTGATGATGTGCTCGCGCCAAAGCCTGTCCAAGGTGCGCAGAAGAATGGCCTTCTCCACCTGGCCCAGGATGTCCTTGCCATATTTCTCGCGCTTGCTCTCATAGAGTGAGTTGACGGCCTGCGTCACGCGTTCCTTGATCTCTTCGTCGGCAATGCCTTCTTCCTTGGCCCATTCATCGACCGGGAAGTCGATGGCCACCGCTTGGCGCAGGCGCTCGCGCAAACCCACCGCATCCCATTCCTCGGCATAGGCATTTTCTGGGATGTGCTTGGCCACCAATTCATTGACGGTGTCCAGGCGCATGTCATCGATGGTTTCCGGAATTTCCTCGCCATGCATGAGGCCGATGCGCTGTTCGAAGATCACCTTGCGCTGGTCGTTCATCACATTGTCGAACTTGAGGATGTTCTTGCGGATGTCGAAGTTCCGCGCTTCCACCTTCTGCTGCGCCTTCTCCAGCGCCTTGTTGATCCAGGGATGGATGATGGCCTCGCCTTCCTTGAGGCCGAGCTTCTGCAGCATGCCATCGAGCCGGTCCGATCCGAAGATGCGCATCAGGTCGTCTTCCAGCGAGAGATAGAAGCGTGACCGGCCGGGATCGCCCTGACGGCCGGAGCGGCCGCGCAACTGATTGTCGATACGCCGGCTTTCATGCCGTTCCGTGCCGATGACAAAGAGCCCGCCCGCCTCGATCACCTTGCGTTTGTAAGCCTCGACCTCTTCGGTGATCTTGGCGGTGGCCGCAGTCTTCTGCGCGCCGTCCGGCATGTCGGCAAGTTCCGTGGCAATGCGCATTTCCACATTGCCGCCAAGTTTGATGTCGGTGCCGCGGCCCGCCATATTGGTGGCGATTGTCACCGCTCCGGGCGCGCCCGCCTGCGCGATGATCTGCGCTTCCTGTTCATGATAGCGCGCGTTCAGAACATTGTGCTCGAAACCCTGGGATTTGAGAATCCCTGAGAGAATTTCCGATTTTTCGATGGACGTGGTGCCCACCAGCACCGGCTGGCCACGTTTGCGGGCATCCGTGATAGTGGCGACGATGGCGTTGTATTTCTCTTTCGCCGTCCGGTAGACCTCGTCGTCCTCATCGTTGCGGGCCACCGCCACATTGGTCGGCACCTCGACCACATCGAGGCTGTAGATATCCATGAATTCTTCGGCCTCCGTGATGGCCGTGCCCGTCATGCCGGCAAGCTTGGAATAGAGGCGGAAATAGTTCTGGAAGGTGATCGAGGCGAGCGTCACGTTTTCCGGCTGCACCGCCACATGCTCCTTGGCTTCAAGGGCCTGGTGCAAACCTTCTGAGTAACGGCGGCCCGGCATCATGCGGCCGGTGAACTCGTCGATGATGATGACCTGCCCGTCCTTGACGATATAATCCTTGTCCTTCTGGAACAGCGTATGGGCACGAAGCGCCTGCTGGATGTGATGCACGATCATCACATTGCCGGCATCGTAAAGCGTGCCGCCTTTCAACAGGCCTGCAACCTGCAGCAGACCTTCAAGATGCTCGTTGCCTTTTTCCGTCAGCGTTACCGACCGCTGCTTTTCATCCAGCTCATAATCATCGCGCTCAAGCCGCGGAATAAAGGGGTCAAGCGTGTTGTAGAGATCGGATGTGTCTTCGACCGGACCTGAAATGATAAGCGGCGTACGCGCCTCATCCACCAGGATCGAGTCCACTTCATCGACAATGGCGTAGCTGTGCCCGCGCTGAACCATCTCCTCGAGATGATACTTCATGTTGTCGCGCAGATAGTCGAAGCCAAGCTCGTTATTGGTGCCGTAGGTGACGTCGCAGGCATAGGCGCGGCGGCGCTGGTCATCATCGAGGCCATGGACGATCACGCCTGTCGTGAGGCCGAGGGCGGAATAGACCTTACCCATCCAGCCGGCATCGCGCCGGGCGAGATAGTCGTTGACCGTCACCACATGAACGCCCTTGCCGGAGAGCGCATTGAGATAGACGGGAAGCGTGGCAACCAGCGTCTTGCCTTCGCCGGTCTTCATTTCGGAAATCTTGCCGTCATGCAGCACCATGCCGCCAATGAGCTGCACATCGAAGGGCCTGAGGCCCAGGGTGCGCTTGGAAGCCTCGCGCACCGCCGCAAAGGCAGGAGCCAAGAGATCGTCCAGGGTCTTTCCGGCAGAAAATTCCGCCTTGAATTTCTCGGTCAGGCCCCTGAGCTCGGCATCGCTCAGTTTTTCATATTCGGCCTCCAGCGCATTGATGGCGGGCACCCGTTTGCGATAGGCAGCAACTTTGCGGCTATTATCGGTGCCGAAGACTTTCTTGATGACGCTGTTGAGTCCGAGCATGTAAAAAATCCGGTTTGGCCTTGTGAGATGCCAAGGCAATAGAATCACCCCGCCCTGTGGCGAAGGGGCGGGACTGGGAAATCGCCCACTTTCACGGAATTTTGAGGTCCCGGAAATATGAGCAATGGCCGAAAACTGGGTGAATTGCCCGGGTTTCAACGTGCCGCAGGGGGCAGATAGGCCATCGCTTGCGACCTTTCAATGCCAAGCTGTTGCAAGCCAGCAACAATCGGCCCGGACAGGGCGCCGGGCCTTGCAGTTACCCCATGCTGCAGTCAAAATGTGCCCCCGCAAGTCATGCAGATTTGCCGGGACGGCTGCACATTCTTGCCTTGTTTCAGGGCCATGAGCGCGGCTAAACGCATGCCCGCCTGAAAACCGATGGACACCATGAAAAACTTCGCCCGCCGCCTGACTTCACCTGCCCTGGCCCTTGCCATGACCGCAGCACTGCTTGGCCTTGCGCCTTTCTCCCTTGCCCAGGAGGCAACTCCGGAGAATCCGGAAGCTGCCCAGAACCTCTCCGGCGAAAACCAGGTTGTCGCCAAGGTCAATGGTTATGAGATTCGCACCTCGGAAGTCCGCATGGCCTTCACCGATGTGATTGGCCAGCTCCCCAATCTGCCGAAGAAACTGCGCTATCCCTTTGTCGTCGAGTTTCTGGTGGAACGACACCTCTTGGCGCAACTGGCCAACAAGGAAGGCATCGCCAACACCGACGACTACAAGCGCAGGCTCGCCGCCTATCAGGCCAAGGCGCTGCGTGACAGCTATCTGGCCCAGGTCATAAGCCCCAAGGTCAAGGAAGAAGAGATCAAGGCCGTTTATGACGCCGAGTCCAAGAAAGTGGAAGAAACCGAACGGGTCCGCGCCCGCCATATTCTTGTGGCTTCCGAGAAGGAGGCCCAGTCCATTGTCGAGCGCTTGAACAAGGGCGAGAAGTTCGAGGATCTTGCAAAACAATATTCGCTGGATGGTTCGAAGGATTACGGCGGCGATCTCGGCTATTTCACGGCCCCCGAAATGGTGCCGGCTTTTTCGAAGGCCGCCTTCGAACTGAAGAAGGACGAAGTCTCAAAGCCGGTGAAAACGGACTTTGGCTGGCACATCATCAAGCTTGAAGACCGCAAGAAGGGCCAGGCCCAACCCTATGACCAGGTGAAGGGCGCCATCCGCAATGTGCTGGTCCGGCAGAAGGTCAACGAGACCCTCGCAAGCCTGAAGGACGTGGCCAAGGTGGAAATCCTTGATGAGGACCTGAAGAAGCTTGCTGACGAAGCTGCTAAACAGCGCCAACAGCTTCTCGATCAGCAGAAGAAGAAGGCGACGACCGGCACCACCGATGGCAACAATGCCGGCGGCAAGGGCGATCTCATTGCGCCGGAAGAAGGATCCACCCAGCAGTAGACTGGGCAAAGCTGAGGGCGGCGATGGCGCATAAAGTTTCCCCCCTCGCGCCGCAGGCATTGCCTGCATTGGCGCCGGTTTCCGGCGTTGAGTTCGCCATTGCCGAAACCGGCATCCGCTACAAGGGAAGGCCGGATGTGCTTTTGGCCTCGCTGCCGGAAGGAACTTCGGTCGCGGGCTGTTTCACCAAATCAAAGTCGAGTTCCGCTCCCGTGGATTGGTGCAAGGCCAATCTCAAGCAGGGCAGCGCGCGCCTGCTTGTCGTCAACGCCGGCAATGCCAATGCCTTCACCGGAAAGGCAGGGCTTGCCACCGTCCAGGCAGTGGCGGCAGCGGCAGCAAGGCAGTTCAAGTGCAAACGCGCCGAAGTCTTCCAGGCTTCGACGGGCGTCATCGGCGAGCCGCTCAACCCGGACTTCATCACGGCCGCAATGCCGAAGCTCGCGCTCACGCTCCGGCCGGACTCGTGGGCCCTTGCCGCCCGCGCCATCATGACCACCGATACTTTTCCGAAGGCGGCAAGCGCCACGGCAAAGCTCGGAAGCGAAATGATAACAGTCCAAGGCATCGCCAAGGGCTCCGGCATGATCGCTCCCGACATGGCGACAATGCTCTCCTTCATCTTCACGGATGCGGCCATCCCTCCGCGCGTACTGCAGTCGCTTCTCTCGGCCAGTGTCCAGAAATCATTCAATTGCGTGACGGTCGACGGCGATACCTCGACCTCCGATACGGTCCTGCTCTTTGCCACGGGCGCCAAATCCGCACCGAAAGGATTGACGGCCAGTGATCCGAGATTACGCGAATTTGTGAAGGCTCTCGATGCCGTCTGCCACGACCTCGCCCTCCAGGTGGCCCGCGATGGCGAGGGCGCCGAGAAGCTGATCGAAATTGCTGTCACCGGCGCAGAGCATGACAAGGCGGCGCACCGCATCGCCATGTCCATTGCCAATTCACCCCTGGTGAAGACGGCAATTGCAGGCGAGGATGCCAATTGGGGCCGCATCGTCATGGCGATCGGCAAGGCAGGCGAAAAGGCCAACCGTGACAAGCTCAGGATCAGGATCGGCGGCGTGCAGGTTGCGGCAAAGGGCATGCGCGATCCCAACTATAACGAAGCGGAGATCATGCCGCACATGAAGGGCCGCCACATCCTCATTGAAGCCGATGTCGGCATTGCTCGCGGCAAGGCCAGGGTTTGGACCTGCGATCTCACCCACGGCTACATCGACATCAACGGCTCATACCGAAGCTGATGCGCCTTCTGCTCGTTGCTGCGGCCGCTCTTGTTGACCCCGACGGCCGCGTTCTCGTCACTCAGCGTCCGGAAGACAAGCAACTCGCCGGATTCTGGGAGTTTCCGGGCGGCAAGGTCGAGTTGGGCGAGCGGCCCGAAGCGGCGCTGATCCGTGAACTCAAGGAAGAGCTGACAATTGACGTGTCGGAAAGCTGCCTGGCGCCCTTGACCTTCGCCAGCCACGCCTATGAGGATTTCCACCTCTTGATGCCGCTCTATGTCTGCCGGCGCTGGAAGGGCATTGTGAATGCAAGCGAGGGCCAGGCCCTGAAATGGCTGCGTCCCCATGCCTTGCGCGGGCTGGCAATGCCGCCCGCCGATGCCCCGCTGATCCCTTTTCTTGAAGACCTGCTCTAACGTAGTTCAGGTTTCATAGGCGATGGCCGCCATCATGCCGGCATTCATGTGGTAGAGATGATGACAATGGAAAGCCCAGGTGCCAGGATT
>JBIOWL010000533.1:0-3791 GCA_044868645.1 Aestuariivirga sp. | reverse complement strand
TTGGAACGCCGCTGCCCGGTGATTTTCAGCTCAACTACCGGGAGCGGCTTCTCGGCCGCATGGAGCACGAACTGAGACCCATGGAGGGCGTTGTTGACATGCTGACAAGCGTTGCCGCGCCCTTTTGGCTTGCGACCTCAAGCTCGCCCCAGCGCCTGGAACTGTCGCTGCGGGTCTCGGGGCTGGCGCCATACTTCACCGATAGGTGCAGCACAGCATCGGAAGTGCACCATGGAAAGCCGGCGCCGGATCTGCTTTTGCATGCAGCGGAGAGGGCGGGATTTGAACCGGTGTCCTGCCTCGTCATCGAAGACAGCGAAATGGGCATTCTTGCAGCGCAGGCGGCAGGCATGGAGGTCTGGCACTTCGCAGGCGGCGCCCATGTGAGGGAAGGCTATCAGTTGCCCGCACGTGTAACGCCAGACAGGACGATTAACGACATGCGCGAACTTGCAATGATGCTCGCTGCAGCGGGGCTTGGCCGCGCCCCCGGACAACAGCTAGGCTAGTTGCAGAGGAACACAGTGGCCCGCAAACCAGAAACAGATTCAGACCGCCTTGATGACGCCGCCCGGGCCGGCTGGCTCTATTACATTGCCGGCAACACCCAGGATGAAATAGCGAAGAAGCTCGGTGTCTCGCGCCAATCGGCACAGCGCCTCGTTTCGCTCGCGATCACCGAGCGCCTCATCAAGGTCAGGCTCGATCATCCCATCGGCATCTGCCTTGAACTGTCTGACCGCCTGAAGGACCGCTTCGCTTTGAGTCATGTCGAAGTGGTTCCTGCCGATCCGGAATCAAGCTCCGACACGCTGGGCATTGCCCAGGCCGGTGCTTCGGCCTTGGAGCGCTATTTTGAATCACAGCACCCCGTCGTGGCTGCAATGGGAACCGGCAGAACCTTGCGTGCGATGGCGGAGCAGGTGCGGCCCATGGATTGCCCGCAGCACAAGGTCGTATCGCTGGTGGGCAACATTGCGCCCGATGGCTCGGCCACAGTGTTTGATGTGGCAAGCCGCATAGGTGACCGCGTGCGTGCACCCCACTATCCGATGCCGCTGCCGGTGATTGCGACGACGGTGCACGAAAAAAGCCTGCTGCTGGCGCAGAAATCTCTTCGCAATGTACTGGACCTTGCAAGCCAGGCGGATGTGACCTTTGTCGGCGTCGGCACAATAGATGACGATGCAGCATTGCTCCGCGACGGTTTTGTGAGGCCGGACGAGATCAGGGCGCTCGTCAGGGCCGGCGCTGCTGGCGAAATCACCGGCTGGGTTTTCGACCAGAACGGCCAGTTGATCGACGGCCTCACCAATGACCGCGTGTTGAGCGTGCCATTGCAAAGGCCCGCCGAAAGCCTGGTCATCGGCGTGGTCATGGCGCCCCAGCGCCTGCGGGCGGTGCGCGGGGCACTGCGCGGAAAGCTGATTTCCGGCCTCATCACCAACGAGAAAATGGCCGGGCATTTGCTCGAAGCCTGAGCATTAAAGTCAAGAACACTGACCTTTGATGCAGCGCAATGATTAATTTGTGCGCTGCAATGGGGGATTTTTGTTGACTTAGGGGGCGCAAATAGTGAGAAGTTGCTCGTGAAATGGGCAAACGCTCATTTCCTATTGGGAGGTAGTCTAATGAAATTTATGTCCAAGAGCGTGCTTGGCGCGCTCGCATTGGCGGCCCTGTCCACAACAGCGCTTGCCGAAACCAAACTGACCATCGCCACCGTCAACAACGGCGACATGATCCGCATGCAGGGCCTCACGGATGATTTCACCAAGGCCAATCCGGACATCACCCTCGAATGGGTGACGCTCGAAGAAAACGTGCTGCGCGAGAAAGTCACGACCGACATCGCCACCAAAGGCGGGCAGTTCGACGTTCTCACCATCGGCACCTATGAAGTTCCGATCTGGGGCAAGAAGGGCTGGCTCCTGCCGCTGACGATGGTTGATGATCCGGCGGACCTCTTGCCGGCTATCGCTGGCGGCCTCACCGTCGACGGCAAGCTCTTGGCCGCGCCCTTCTATGGCGAAAGCTCCATGGTGATGTACCGCACCGATCTTGTGGAAGCCGCTGGCGAAAAAATGCCGGATGCTCCCACTTGGGACGACATCAAGCGCATTGCCGGTAAGATCACCGACAAGGACAAGGAAATCTATGGCGTGTGCCTGCGTGGCAAGGCCGGCTGGGGCGAGAACATGGCCTTCATCACGGCCACCTCGAACTCCTTCGGCGCCCGCTGGTTTGATGAGAACTGGCAGCCCCAGTTCAATTCACCCGAATGGAAAGAAGCCCTCACTTTCTATCTCGATCTCTTGAAGTCCGATGGCCCTCCGGGAGCTTCCAACAACGGCTTCAATGAAAACCTGGCGCTCTTCAATGCCGGTAAATGCGGCATGTGGATCGACGCCACGGTGGCCGCCTCTTTCGTCACCGGCAAGGACTCGACGGTCGCTGACAAAGTTGGTTTCGCGCTCGCGGCCGACAAGGGGCTTGGCAAGCGCGGCAACTGGCTGTGGGCTTGGTCTCTTGCCATTCCTGCCGGCACCCAGAAGGAAGAAGCCGCCCAGAAGTTCATCGGCTGGGCCACTTCGAAGCATTACACCGAACTTGTTGCTTCGAAGGAAGGCTGGGCCAATGTTCCTCCGGGCACGCGCACCTCGCTCTATGCCAATGCTGAGTACCAGAAGGTGCCCTTCGCCAAGATGACCTTGGACTCCATCAATTCCGCCGACCCGACAAAGCCGACTGTTCAGCCGGTTCCTTATGTCGGTGTGCAGTTCGTGGCCATTCCGGAATTTGCCGGCCTGGCAACGACGGTGGGCCAGATCTTCTCGGCAGCTCTTGCTGGCGAAAAGACCGCGGATGAAGCTCTTGCCGAAGCGCAGGATGTCGCCACCCGCGAAATGACGAAGGCCGGTTACATCAAGTAATCGCATCCTCCCTTGGAAACTGGACTGCCCGGGGCAATCCGGGCAGTCTTCTCCCGCTGTCTCTGACGGCGCGCTGAAGCATATTTGGTGGGTTCCATGGCTACACAGCAATCACGCACCCTCGGCCGCATCGCAGTTGCACCTTCGGTGATCGCCCTGTTCCTCTGGATGATCGTACCCCTGGCGATGACCATCTGGTTCTCGCTGTTGCGCTATAATCTGCTCGACCCCAACCCCACTTGCTCGCTCCTGACTCCGGGGCAATTGTTCGATGAGGCCAACCGCTGTCTCGCGGGCACGACCAACTACTATTATTTCCTGACCGATCCCGCCTTCTTCAAGGCGATGACCAATTCGCTCTTGATTGTCGGCAGTGTGCTGTTGATTTCTGTTGTGGGCGGAACCCTGTTCGCCCTGTTGCTGGATCAGGCCATCATCGGACGCAACATCGTGCGCCTCATGGTCATAGCGCCCTTCTTCGTGATGCCGACTGTCGCTGCACTTGTCTGGCAGAACATGCTGATGGACCCGATTATCGGTTTCATCTCATGGATCACCAAATCGCTGGGAATGGGAGCCGTTGACTGGTTTACCTACTATCCAAAAACCGCTGTGGTGATCATCGTCGCTTGGCAATGGCTGCCCTTCGCCACGCTAATCCTGCTCACGGCGCTGCAATCTTTTGACGAGGAGCAGAAAGAGGCGGCCCAGATGGACGGCACGCCGCCGCTTTCCTTTTTCTGGTACATGATCCTCCCGCATCTTGCCCGCCCCGTCACCGTGGTGGTTCTCATCGAAACCATCTTTCTGCTCAACGTCTTTGCCGAGATCTACGTCACTGGCACCGGCGGCCCCGCC
>JBIOWL010000532.1:0-2288 GCA_044868645.1 Aestuariivirga sp. | reverse complement strand
TTCTTCTCCTTGAGGGAGAGATATTCAGGCGTGTCGGGATCGGTGGAGCCATTGGGCTTCTGGCCCTGGCGGATGTCAGCCTGAGTGAATTCCGGCGCCAATTGATCGGCGGCCTGCAAAGCGCGCTGGGCGCGGTAGGTGAGGCCGTTGATGCTGATCATCCATTCACGCACCGGGTTGGAACGGTCGGTCAGGAAGTCGAAGGCATCGCAGCCGGCAAGAGGGAGTGTTGCGGCGGTTGCAAGTCCGGCGCGCAGCAGTTTGCGGCGATTGAGGATCAGCTTAGACATGGTTTTAGACATGGGCCGCCTCCTTTTGCGGGCGGGGCGACAGGCGGTAGCGCCCGGTGATGATGGAGCGGAGTTCGTTCAACGGCCCCGCCAGAACAATCATGGCGATGTGGATGATGAAGAAGAGGACAAAGAGCGCCATCACCGCGAAATGGATGGTGCGTGCGGTCTGCCGTCCACCGAACACTTCAGGAAGCCAGGGCAGCACCGCATTCATGCCGGGCGACATGCAAAGCCCCGTGAGAATGATGAGCGGGAAAAGCACAAAGAGCACGCCGCCATAGGCGAGCTTTTGCAGCGGCGAATAGCGCACGGCATGGACAAGATTCAGGCGCAGGTGATCCTTCACGTCCTGTCCGAAATTCTGGACATCCTTGCGGTTGGGCAGGAGGTCCTTGCGCAGATGACGGTTGATCAGCGAGGCGATGAACCAGACGAAAAGATTGATGACAAATATCCAGGCGAAGAAGAGATGCACAACGCGGCCCGTGGCGAGATCGCGGGTTGATGGAATGGTGAGCCACCAGGGCATGGCATCGATGGAGAAGATGGAGTTGTCGTAGGCGAAGCCCGATTCATCTCCAATGTAGAGCGCCGGATGCGCGTTGAAAATCTGCAGGCCTGAGGTCACCAGAAAAAACAGGGAAATGGCCCAGATCCAATGGGTGATGCGGGTTATCCGCTTCTGCCGCAGGATGAGGCGGCCTTCCTTGTTTTCTGTTGTCATGGCCTTGTTCTCATTTGCCTTAAAATATCTCCCCCGGTGGGGAGGGTAAAGCGCCGGGGGAGACACTTCCTGTCACCGATAGATTACATTTTCGGGAGGAGAACTTTATCGATAACGTGGATGACGCCGTTGGACTGCTTCACGTCAGCGATGGTCACCTTGGCCATGGAGCCTGCTTCATCCTTGATCCACACGACATTGTCCTTGACCGAAAGCCAAAGCTTGCAGCCGCCGACAGTCGTCACCTCATGGGTCCCGCCGTCGTCCATGGCCATCTTGTTCACGTCCTTGGACATGGCATTGGCCGCCACGACATGGCAGGTCAGGATCTTGGTCAGCGTGTCCTTGTTTTCTGGCTTCAGGAGGTTGTCCACCGTGCCGGCGGGAAGCGCATCAAAGGCAGCGTTGACAGGCGCGAAAACGGTGAAAGGACCTTTGCCCATCAGCGTTTCCACAAGGCCCGCAGCCTTCACGGCGGCGACCAGCGTGGTGTGATCCTTGGAGTTCACGGCGTTCTCGACAATGTTCTTGTCTTCGAACATGGGCGCGCCACCCACATCGGGGTTGACGGCGAAAGCAGATGTCGCCGAGGCGGCGAGAAGGCCTGCAAAAAGTGCGGTGCGAACGAGTTTCATGGAGTCTCTCCGTTTGAGTTTGCGTTTCTGAAATGCCCCACGGGTTGGCGGGGTCAGAGGCAGACACGGGAGAAGACGGGAGGAAGTTTCAGCGTGGTGAAGAATTCACTGATAACAGTTTCGTGATCAGATTGCCGTCAGCTTGCCGGTGGCAAGAACAGCGCCGGTCGGGGCCCCGGTTGGGGAGCCGCCCTGCGGTTCATCGCTGATCGCCAAAACGCCATTGGGAAATTTGCCGCGCAGGGCAACGGGAATGGTGTGCCGCGATGTTGTCTCGGCGGGCAGCACGCCCAACGATACGGGTGCATCCTGGCCCGCAATCAGCCAGAGTTCAAAGCTGCGGCCGGCGGTGGCAGTGCCTTCGGTGCGGTTGATGCGCAGTTCGCCGCTCTTCTCGTCATAAAAGGCCACAAGTTTTACGAGGCCTTGATCGCCTGCCACTTCGGCAACGAGGGCCTGTCCGGGCACGCCCTGCTGAAGGCTGTAGTTCCAACCGCCTATGGCAACAACAGCAACAAGCGAGGCAACCGCAAGCCCTCGCCAGAAGCCGAGGCTGTTCCACAAACTGGGTCTTGCCGACTGCTGGCGGGACGTGAAGAGGGTGTTTTCGATCCGTGCCAGCACATGCTGCGGCGG
>JBIOWL010000531.1:0-5216 GCA_044868645.1 Aestuariivirga sp. | reverse complement strand
TGCCGTGGTTCTGGCGAGCCGCGGGCCAGGCGCCACCAATGCCTCCATTGCCGTCCACATGGCAGAGCAGGATGCCCTGCCCGTCATCCTCATGCTGGGGCAAGTGGACCGGCGGGAACGCATGCGTGGCGTATTCCAGGAAATCGATTACACCCAGTTCTTCGGCAGCCTGGCAAAGGGCGTGTTTGAAATTGCCGAGGGCCGCAAGGTTCCTGAACTCATGCCGCGGGCATTGCACCTTGCGCAGGAGGGCGTGCCAGGTCCTGTGGTTTTGTCGCTGCCGGAAGACATGCTGAATGACCCGGCTGAGGGCGATCCGGCCATCGTCTTCCCCCTGGCGCGCTACGGGCATCGCAGCGCGGATGTTACGGACATCCAAGCGCTCATCGATCAGTCGCAGCGCCCCGTCGTTGTGGCCGGAGCACGCATGCGCAACGATGCCGGCAAAGCGGCGCTGCAGCAGTTCGCTGGGGCGCAGCGCATTCCGGTTGCCATCACCTGGAAGAACCAGGATGTATTCGACAACACCTCGATGCTCTATGCAGGCCACTTGGGCTTTGGAACGCCGCAGAACTTCAGACAACTGCTAGCGGACGCCGACCTCATCATCGCGGTGGGCACGCGGCTGGGCGATGTGGCGACGCTGGGCTACACATTTCCTTCCATTCCAGCGCCGGCGCAGCGGCTCATTCATATCTATCCCGACAGCAGACCATTGGGGCGCGTTTTCAAGACCGATCTTGCCATTGTGGCAGAGCCCGCATCCTTGCTCCTGGAGTTGGCGCAGACCCCACGGGTAGTTTCATCATCGCGCGAATCTTGGAACAGCAAGATCCAACAATTCATGGCGGAGTTCCAAGCATTTACGCCGCGCGCCGTCAACGACGGTGTTGATTTCGGCGAAGTCATCATGGCCTTGGCGAAACACGCGCCTGCCAACTGCACCGTCACGACAGATGCGGGCAATATGTCGACCTGGGTGCATCGTCACTGGAAAATGACGACGGACAACATGCTGATTGGCGGCATTGTGGGAGCGATGGGGCTCGGCGTGCCGGCGGCTGTTGCGGCGTCACTCGTGGAGCCGCAGCGCATGGCGATCTGCATTGTTGGTGATGGCGGCATTCTGATGAACGGGCAGGAAATCGCAACAGCCATTGCCTATGGGGCAAGACCTAAAATCGTGCTCTCAGACAATGGTATCTATGGAACCATCCGCACGCACCAGGAACGCGAATATCCGGGGCGGATATCGGGGACCAAACTCACCAATCCCGACTTCACGGCATGGGGCCGTTCCTTCGGCATTGCGGCGCACAGGCTTGCGATGGGCGGCAACGTGGAAGAAGTGGTGAAGGCTTTCCTTGCCGAACCTGGCGCTGCCCTCTTGCACGTCAAGTCAAGCGCGCAATCTCTTTCCGCCTTCGGGATGCTGAAATCCTAACTTCCGGCGCGCCCAAAAAGCGCCGCGTAGAGTTTTCTATCTCGGCCATAAACATCTGAACGGAACTCGATGCCGTTATCGGTGGCAAATGCCGTGGCATAGACGATGTGGATCGGGATTTTCTGCGGCAGGGTCACTTGCGTTGTCCGGTTGCCGGCCCAGACCGCATTGATCATTGCCGGGCTCATGCCATTCTTTTCGCCCAAGAGCTTGTAGGCAAGGTCGGTGGGCCTGGACAGCCTGATGCAGCCATGGCTGAAAGCGCGCGTGGTGTTGGCAAACTTCTCCTTGGCCGGCGTATCATGGAGATAGATGTTGTGCTTGTTGGGCAGCATAAACTTGACCCTGCCCAAGGCGTTCTTCGGGCCGGGCCGCTGGCGGAAAGTGAAAGGAAACTTTCCAGCGCCATATGCCGCCCAGTTGATGCCGCCCCAGCCGGTGAGCTTGCCATTGGCAAAGACGTCGAAGTCCTCGGCGTATGCGTAAGGATTGCTTTTCAGCTTTGGCAACATTTCCTTGGTGGCGATAGAATATGGCACTGTCCAGGTCGGATTGAGTTCGATATATTCCAGTTCATCCGAAAATTCGGGGGTCTGCGTCGCCACGGCGCCAACCACCACGTTCATGCGCTCAACAGTGTGGTTGTTCTTGATCCATTGCAGTTCGAAAGCGGCGATGTTCACGAGGAAATGTTCCTGGCCCAGATTGTCCGGCATCCAGCGCCAGCGTTCCATGTTGACGATGATCTGACGCCGCCGTTCCTCGGGCGGTATGTTCATGGCGAAGACAGTCTGCTTGCCGAACAGCCCCTTGGCCTCGAGACCATGACGCTGCTGGAATTTGATCACCGCCCCAACGAGGGCCGCATCATATCTAGGCGATCCGTTCTCGGGCCCTTCATAATCTCCGGTGAAAGCGAGAAGTTCGCGCACCTTGCCGAGGCGGGGATCACTTTGCCCCGGTTTCAATGCGGCACCCTGTGGGATCACGGGCCAGGTGACGCCCTGTTCGATCACTGTCGTATAGGCGCGGAGAATACGCTTCAGGACTTGATAGTGGTTATTCCTGGGCTCGAAGGAAGCGAGAAACTTTCCTGGGTCGCCCTGCTTGCTCATGTCCGTCAGCACACGCAACGCATCAATCGTCTTGCGGCTGCGGAAGAGGTGTGGGTCGACATTCTGTGGCGATACTCGGCCCACCTTCAAATCGGCGGCATAAGCAATGAAGAAGGATGAGAAATACAACTCTGCCTTCGCCAGAGCGGCCGCATCATTTGGCTTGATGCTGTCACGCAAATCCTGGAGAGAACTTGCGGGGTAGTCGTCGGGGTTGAGACCGTCGTAGTGGGCGCGCGATAGGCGCTGAAGAAAGGCAGTCATGCGGCCCGTATTTGCCCAATAGATCGGGCCGCGGTTCTTGGCATAATAGGTGCTGAGGGAGGCTCTCACCCGTTCAAGCGGAAGCGGCAGGCGCTGGCTGGATGAGAGAATTGCGTTGATCTCGGCCCTGACGTCGTCAGTCGAAACCGCAGCCTGAGCCGAACCTGCGCACGCAAGAAACACAAAAGCCAATGCCAAACAGACAATTCGCATCTATTCCTCTTGCGGTCTCACGATGGCAAATTCACAGGCCCCAACTTACCGGATGTCAGACATTGAGCAAGAGGTACTCCCGTTCCCAGGAGCTGATGACCCGGCGGAAATGCTGCATCTCCTCAAGTTTCACGTCGCGGTAGGCCTCCACGAATTTCTCGCCTAGCACCTGCTTCAAGGGTTTGGTGTAGGTGAGCTTGTCCAGGGCTTCGTCCAAGCTGATGGGCAAGGTGTGGGCGAAACGGTAGGCGGAGCCCGTCACGGGATCGGAGGGCTTGATGCGTTCGATCATACCGAGATAGCCGCAGGCCAGCGAAGCGGCGAAGGCCAAATAGGGATTGGCATCGGCCCCCGTGATGCGATTTTCGATGCGGGTGTTGCTGGGATCGGAGGACGGCACGCGCAAAGGCACTGTGCGGTTATCGATACCCCAATGGACATTGGTCGGTGCATCGGAATCAGGCACCAGCCGGCGATAGGAATTGACGTTCGGTGCGCACAGTGGAAGAGCTGCCGCCAGATAACGCTGCAGGCCGCCAATGTGATTGAGAAACATCTTTGACATCTTACCTTCGCGACCGGCAAAGATGTTCTTGCCGGTGCGGGCGTCAAGCACCGACTGGTGGATGTGCATGGACGAGCCTGGCTCATTGGCATGAGGCTTGGCCATGAAGGTGGCATACATTTCATGCTTTAGCGCGGCCTGGCGAACAGTACGCTTGAAGAGGAAGACCTGGTCTGCGAGTTCCAGCGGATCACCGTGGTTGAAATTGATCTCAAGCTGGGCCGGCCCACTTTCATGTGACAGCGTATCCACATCCAGTTCCTGCGCCTCGCAAAAATCATAGATGTCTTCGACTACCGGATCGAAGTCGTTCGCGGCGTCAATGCCATAGGCCTGACCTCCAGGTTCCTTGCGACCCGAGCGCCCGACGGCCGCTTCCAACGGATAGTCAGGATCTATATTTCGTTTGCAAAGATAGAACTCCAACTCAGGCGCCACGACAGGTTTCCAGCCCTTATCCTTGTAGAGCTGCAGCACACGCTTCAGGACGTGGCGGGGCGCTATATCAACGGGCTCGTCGTTCAGGTGGAATGCATCGCAGATCACCTGGGCCGTGGGCTCCTGGTACCAGGGTACCATGCGCACCGTCTCGGCATCGGGTTCCATGTAAATATCGATGGCACTGTCGCTGACCGTCTCGGTGTCCTGCACAAAGCGGCCATTGATAGTTAACGTGAAGATTTCCTCGGGAATGCGGAGGCCCCGGTTGCGCGAACCTTTAAGGAACTTCTTGGGTGGCAGAATCTTGCCGCGGGCCGTGCCCGACATGTCGGCGACCAGACACTCGACCTCGCTGATGCGGCGCTGGGAAATATAGTCTTCAAATTTTTGCTGGCTCATGATGCCCTTCTGGCTTTGCCATGGCAGCATAGCCGGGTTTCCTTGCACTTTCAAAAGTGCGCGGCTAGCCTTGATTAACCATGCGGAATTCCCTCACCGCCCTCAGCTATTATCAGGCAACCGCTAACCGCAATATCTCCTTCCCGCCACTTGGGGGCGACGTCGAGACTGACGTTGCCGTGGTCGGCGCAGGATACACCGGACTATCTGCGGCACTCGAATTGGCCGAAGCGGGCTATCGCGTTGTGGTGCTGGAAGCGAACCATGTGGGTGGCGGCGCTTCGGGCCGTAATGGAGGTCAAATCTGCACCGGCTTTTCTCCGGGGCAAGCCAGGATCACGGCGCAGCTTGGCGCCAACGATGCGCGCAAATGTTTTGCCATTGCGGAAGAAGCCAAGCGACTCATCGAAGAACGCATTACAAAGTACAAAATCGAAACGGGCCTCAAATGGGGTTATCTGCATTGTGCGGCAAAGCCTTCGCATCTTGAAGGCCTCAGGGCCTGGGCCGAGGAATTATCTGAGCTCGGATATGACGGCTGTACAATGCTCAGCAAGCTGGAGCTGGAAGAGAAGCTTGGCAGCAGGCTTTACTACGGCGCCATGCGCGAGCCGCGCGCCGGGCATTTCCATCCGCTGAACTATTGCCTCGGCCTTGCAGATGCGGCGCGCAGAGCTGGTGCGCAGATTCATGAAGGCACCCGCGTGATTGAAATCGACACGGGCAGCAAACCATGGGTTCGTACGGACAATGGCAAGGTCACGGCGAAATTCCT
>JBIOWL010000530.1:0-2352 GCA_044868645.1 Aestuariivirga sp. | reverse complement strand
GGCAGGGCCATATCACTCGTTGCAGATCTTCGGGATGATGCCACGCCTGAGAAGGCCGTGGCGCTTGCGCTCAAGGAATTCGGCAGGCTGGATGTGCTGGTCAATGCAGCAGGAAATACGGAACGCTGCGGCGTGGCTGATGCCAGCGTCGAGGCCTATCACCGGCTGTTCGATGTCAATGTGAAGGCGCCGCTCTTCATGATGCAGAAGGCCGCCGCCGCCATGATCAAGGGCGAGGGCGGCGTCATCATCAACATCTCTTCCATGCTGGCTCATGGCGGGCCGCCGGATATCGGCATCTATTCAGGCTCGAAGGCGGCGCTCGTGGGTCTCACGAAGAATGCCGCCAATGCCTTCAAGCGCCAAGGCGTGCGGGTGTTCTGCATCAATCTCGGCTGGGCCAATACGGAAGGCGAGCATAATCTGCAGACGGGCTTTCACAAGCAGCCGCAGAACTGGGCGGAGCTTGCGGGCCAGAAGGTGCCATTCGGAAGATTGATCGCACCGGAGGATGTGGCGGGGGTCTGCGCTTTCCTCGTCTCGCCGCCCGCCCAAATGATGACGGGGGCCGTGATAGATTATGAGCAGATGCCGATCGGCACCTATGACTTCCACCCCATGGTGACGCGCGACTAACCTAATTCCAACACCACGATTTCCGGCGGCATGCCGAAACGTACAGGCAGTATGGAACAGCCTAGCCCGCCTGAGACAACCAGATGACGGCCGTTCTCGATAACATGGCCATAGGCGAAACGGTTGCCGAAGGCCGAAGGCGTGACCGGCGAATAGCCAAAGAGGCGGACCTGCCCGCCATGAGTGTGGCCGCTCAAGGTCAGGGACACGCGTTCCGGCACCTCGACAAAAAGGTCAGGTTCGTGCGCGAGGTGAATGATGGGAGCATCATCGCTCACCTGCGCAAGGGTTGCGGAAAGATCAGCGCGGCTTTCAAATAGTCCCCAGTCTTTGCGCACGGCGACCATGGAATTTGTGCCTGAGAGCCAGAACGGTCTTCCTCCCTTTTCCAAGCGCAGGGCAGAATTGTCGAGTACGGGTAATCCGGCAGCGGCGAAGACATGTTGGGCGCGGGGCCGAGGAGTTGTGCCCTTATGGCCCGCTTCCACATCCTGCCACCAGTCGTGATTGCCCATGATAGCGAAGGTTCCAAGCGGTGCCTTGAGGGCGAGCGCTGCATCTGCCACTTCTTCAAAGGAAACACGGCCAGTGCTGAAGCGATGGCTGGCCACATAATCGCCCATCAAGAGATGCAGATCGGGTTCCAGTGCATTTGCGGCCGCGATGATCTTTTTCCACCGCGAGAGGGGCATCTGCGGCTCGATGCAATGGGGATCGGCCAGCATGACGATGCGCAGCTTAAGCCCAGGGGTCCAGCGCGGCGGGGTGAAGGCATAGGCCGTGGTGTTGAGGCGAAAGCCCGGTTCAATGACAAGGCCATAGGCGGCGAGGGCCGTACCTGCCGCAGCGATACGCTTGATCCAGCGGAAAAAGCCTCTGCGCGTCATTGCGCGGGCGCCTGTGCCGAGATGGCCAGATGAGCCTGCTTTTCAGTGATCTTGGCTTCGCCCAAACACCATTTGCGGAAGGCCTCGACCATGGGCGGCACCTCTCCTGGCCGGGTTATGACGTAGTAGGCGAATTGCCGGGGGGCTTTGAGTGAGAGCTCAAAGGGCTTCACAAGGCGGCCCGCCGCCAAATCATCGGCCACGAGGTTTGAATCACCCAGCGCCACGCCCATGCCGTCGATGGCGGCCTGGACTGCAAAGGATGTCTGGCGGAAATGCAGCCCCGCCTTGTCATCAAAGTCGGGAATGCCCGCCGCCTTCATCCACATGGTCCAGTTGGGCCAGGAAATGCCGGCCTGCGCGTCCCAATCGAGATGGATCAGCGTGTGTTTGAGAAGATCGCGGGGTGCGCGCAGCGGCTTTTCCTTGGTGATGATGGAGGGGTTGCAGACCGGGAAGACGAAATCCTGGAAAAGAAGCTCCGATTGCAAGCCCGGATACTTGCCCTCTCCAAAGCGGATGGCGACGTCGATGTCCTCCCGGTCGAAATCGACAACTGCATGGGAGACGTCCAGCCTGACATCCGCGCCGGGTTGGGTTGCGAGAAACTCATCGAGGCGCGGCACCAACCACTTTGCCGCCAGAGAAGGCGGTGCTGAGACCTTCAATTGTTTACGATTTTCTAATCTTTTGATCCGGAACAGGGCTTGGCTGAGGGTTTCCAGGCTATCATGGGCGGCGGTATAGAGGATTTCACCGGCCCTCGTCAGGCGCATAGAGCGGCTTGTCCGGGTGAAAAGTTCCGCGCCAATTTGATCTTCTAACTCTT
>JBIOWL010000529.1:0-3216 GCA_044868645.1 Aestuariivirga sp. | reverse complement strand
AACGGCCGCCGTAGGGTCCAGGGGTTGGCCTCCCGCCATGCTCTGGCCGAAGATCAGCATCTCGCGCTGTTCGCTGATGTCCTCGCCCTTCTTGAGCTTGTCGAAGAACCATGGTCCATCACCAGTATCGCCATACATGACGACGCCAATGATCTTGTTTTCTTTCAGGACCAGCCGCTTATAGACACCACGCGAAGCATCGCGCAGAACAATCTCTTCTCGGTCTTTCCCTTCCGCAAAATCACCGCCGGAATAGAGATCGATGCCTGTCACCTTCAGTTTGGTGGACATCACCGAACCGGCATAATCCGCCGCAACACCGGAGAGTTGCGCGGCGATGACTTTCGCCATTTCGTAAAGCGGCGCTACAAGACCATAGATGCCGGTGCGGTGCTCCACGCATTCACCTAACGCAAAAATGTCGGGATCGCTGGTGAGCATCCGGTCATCGACCAGAACGCCGCGATTGACATTGATGCCAGCTTCCTTCGCAAGCTGCGCCGAGGGCCGGATGCCGACTGCCATCACCACAATGTCCGCCGGAATCTCCGTGCCATCATCGAGTTTCACGGCCCGCACCCTGTCTTCGCCGAGAATGGCATGGGTATTGGCCTTGCATTTCACCGCAATGCCGCGTTTCTCGATGGCCGCCTGCAAAAGATGTGCTGCCGCCGGGTCAAGCTGCCGCTCCATCAATGTCGGCATCAGATGCAGCACGGTCACATTCATCCCACGCGCATGAAGCCCAGCCGCGGCCTCCAAACCCAGCAATCCGCCGCCGATCACCACGGCATTACCGCCCTTTGCCGCCGCATCGAGCATCTTCCGCACATCATCGAGATCGCGGTAGGTGACAACGCCTGCAAGATCGTGCCCCGGCACCGGAATGATGAAAGGCATCGAACCCGTGGCAATCACCAGCTTGTCGTACGGCACAGTCATGCCGTCTTCGGCCATTACCGTTTTCTTCTCACGGTCAATGGCCGTAACCTTACGCCCCTTGTACAGGGTCACGCCATTCGATGCATACCATGCATCATCATGGGTGATGATGTCTTCATAAGTTTTCTCGCCCGAAAGCACGGGCGAAAGCATCAGCCGGTTGTAATTGACCCGTGGCTCCGCGTTGAAGATCGTGACATCCCAGGCGCCTGGCGCATCTTCAAAGAGATGTTCCAGCATGCGGCCCGGCGCCATGCCATTGCCGACAATGACAAGCTTTCGAGCCATCACGCGGCCTCCACAAACTTGTTGCGCTCATAAAGGAACTTGAGCACCGCCTCGCGCGCCTTGATGTAGCTGGGCTGCGTGACAAGCTCGAGCCTGCGCCGGGGAAACGGCAGATCGACCTTCAATATCTCGCCGATCGTTGCGGCGGGCCCATTGGTCAGCATCACGATGCGATCCGACAGAAGCACCGCTTCATCGACATCATGAGTGATCATGATGACAGTGTTCTTTAGCGCATGGTGGATCTGCATCACTTGGTCCTGCAGGTGCGCACGCGTCAGCGCGTCAAGCGCACCGAATGGCTCATCCAGCAACAGAATCTTCGGCTCCATCGCGAGCGCGCGGGCGAGTCCCACGCGCTGCTTCATGCCGCCGGAAATCTCGGCGGGCCGCTTCTGGGCTTCGTGCGCCATATGCACGAGCTTGAGATTGTGCATGGTCCAGGCGTGGCGCTCGGGCCGTGACTTGCCCTCCGGCTTGGACCCGCCGAACACCTTGTCCACGGCGAGCCGCACGTTGCCGTACACGGTGAGCCACGGCAGCAGCGAATGGTTCTGGAACACCACGGCGCGATCTGGCCCAGGCCTTTCTACATGGCTGTTCTCCAGCGTCACGGCTCCACTCGTCACGGGCGTCAGCCCCGCCACAATGTTGAGCAGTGTAGATTTTCCGCAGCCGGAGTGGCCGATGAGAGAAACATATTCTCCCTTTTGAACGGTGAGCGAGATGTCACGCAGCACATCGGTAAACATGCTGCCGCGCTGGAACGTTTTGTTTACTTGTGAGATTTCAAGATAGGGCTTTTGCATGGCGGCGCTCACGAAACTGATGTTCCGCGCGTCACCAGGCGTCCCGCCAATGCTACTGCCCTATCGAGCAGGAAGCCCACAAGGCCCACATAGACAAGCGCTACGATGATGTCGCTGATGAGGGAAGAATTCCACGCATCCCAGATAAAGAAACCGATACCGACGCCGCCGATCAGCATCTCCGCTGCAACGATGGCAAGCCAGGAAAGGCCGATGCCAATGCGCAGTCCGGTAAAGATGTAAGGCGCGGCGGCCGGAACCATGATCCGCGTGAAATATTCAAACGGATTGAGATTGAGGACGCGCGCCACATTTCGGTAGTCCTCCGGAATATTGCGGATGCCCGCTGCCGTATTCATGATCACGGGCCAGACCGCCGTAATGAAAATCACGAAGATCGCCGAAGGATGTCCGTCACGGAAGGCGGCAAGCGAAATGGGAAGCCAGGCGAGCGGAGGCACGGTGCGCAGCACCTGGAAAATCGGATCAAGCCCCCGCATGAAGAGAGCCGAGCCGCCGACTAGCGTGCCCAGCGCAATGCCGATGATGCCCGCCAGCGCATAGCCCAGCGCCACGCGCTGCAGCGAGGCGAACACATGAAGCCCCAGGCCCTTGTCGGTGCCGCCATTGTCGAATAAGGGATTGACGATCAGCTCGTGGCTGTCCGCCCAGATCTGCGTGGGCGCGGGAAGGCTTGCGCCGGGCCGCGCTGCCGCAACCTGCCAGATCACCAGAAGAATGGCGAGGAAAGCGAGCGGCGGCCAGATGGCCGCCACCATACCCCGCAGCCTCGGAACAAGCTGGGATGGCCGGCTGCTTGTTTCAACCGCCATTTTGACAACGTTTGTGCCGGCGACTGCAACAGGCGTTGCTTCGATAGATTTCGGCGACGGAGGCGGCGGCAAAGCCGCCTCTTCACCCACAAGTTTCAGCATTGCTGTTGCAGTCATCAGGCGCTCACCTTGATGGCGAGACTGTCGAGATAGGCCTTCGGATTTTCCGGATCGAAACTCTTGCCATCGAAGAATGTCTCGATACCGCGAGAGTCGCTTGCCGGAATGTCGGCAACGCCGAGAGCTTTCGCGGCCGTCTTCCACATCTCCGCGCCATTGACCTTGGCAATTGTCCCGGCGATGTCGAGATCGGGAGCAATCCTGCCCCAACGGATGTTCTCAGC
>JBIOWL010000528.1:0-4395 GCA_044868645.1 Aestuariivirga sp. | reverse complement strand
TCAAGTGTGAGATCGACGGCACGTTCCACGGCTTTCAGCGTGTCCTTAAGGCAGTTAGCATCCAGGGCATGGGCCTCGCACATGAACCACGGCTCGCGGCTGTCAGGCTCGCAGATGATGCCGAGGTCGTGCAGGAAATAGGCCATCTTGTCATAGAAGGAATAATCGGACGTCTTCCAGTCGCGGTAGTTGTCGGGCGCGCGCTCGGCAAAGAAGAGACCGAACATCGATGAGTGACCCGTATAGGAATGCACAATGCCGCGCTCATCGAGGATCTTGCTGATGCCCGCCTTGAGATGTTCACCGTAAGCCGCCAGCGTTTGCAGGGCAGGGGTGTCATCGAGAATGCGTAGGCACTCTTCCGCTGCGGCTAAGCTTACGGAGTGCGCAGTATAGGTGCCGCCGTGAGAGGCACCGCCATAGCGGAAGGTGCGCATCACGTCCTCGCGCCCCGCGACCACGGCGATCGGGTAGCCATTGCCCATGGCCTTGGCGAAGGTGGTGATGTCGGGCTTGACGCCGAGGATGCCCTGGATGCCGCCCTTGCCGACGCGGAAGCCCGTCTTCACCTCATCGATGATGAGGAGCACGCCATATTTGTCGCAAAGCTGGCGCGCGAGCTGCACATATTCACGCTTTGCTGAAATACCGCAGCAATTGCCCTGGATGGGCTCGATCAGCATGGCGGCGAATTCATGGCCATGCTTGCGGAAGGTGTCTTCCAGACGCTGGAAGTCATTCATCGGTGTGAGATTGACGAGTTGCTTTACCGTCGGCGGAATGCCCTTGCCATAGGAGATGATCTCGGGATCCTGGTTTGAGCGCGGATCCCAGGCATCCATGTTGACCATCCACTGCGCCGCATCGAAGAGACCGTGATAGGCGCCCTCAACGAGGAGATAGCTTTCGCGTCCTGTGTAGGCGCGCGCCAAGCGCAGCGATGCCATCACCGCTTCCGTGCCGGAATTGGAAAAGCGAACGAGTTCCGCCGCCGGCACCATCTTTGAGATGCGCTCGGCAACGGTGAGTTCGCGTTCGGTGGAAAGCGCAAAGACGCCGCCCACTTCCATGCCGCGTTTTGCGGCGGCATCGACGCGGTCATCGGCATAGCCGAGGATCGCCGGGCCATAAGCAAGCCGGTAGTCAACGTAACTGTTGCCGTCGATATCCCAGATGCGCCCGCCCTTGCCGTGATGGACATAGAGCGTGCGGGTATCGCCCCAGTAACGGAAGGTGGAGGAAACGCCGAGCGGCAGGCGCTTTACGGCGCGCTGCCACTGGGCGTTGGATTTGGAGAGGTTGCGGCTGGGGAGGTTTTTCATGGCTCCAGCCTGCCAGAATTCTGACTGAATTGTCAATCAGTTGAAAATTTCCTTTGAAATTCAGTGAGAAAGTGCTAATGATCTTCTCAAGAGGCACACAGATGGCGCAAGCGACCGTTTCCGTACTCCCACTGCAACGCAAAGTGAGCCGCGAACAGCGGCGCCAGCAGCTGATCGATGCCACCATGAAAGTGCTGGCGCGCAGAGGCTACGCCCAGACCACCTTGTCGGATGTGGCGAAGGAAGCGGGCGTTTCCCACGGTCTCGTGATCTTCCATTTTGCCTCGAAGGAGAAGCTGCTCACAGAGACCTTGCTCTTCATGGCGGAGGAGTATCGCAACAACTGGGAGAAGGCACTGGCGGAAGCGGGGCCTTCACCTGCCGAGCAACTTGATGCGCTGATGCGCGCCGACTATGAGCCGTCGATTTGCACGCCGGAACATCTCGCCTGCTGGTGTTCCTTCTGGGGCGAGGCGCAATCGAGGCCCATCTATCAGCAGGAATGCGCCTCCAATGACCGCCGCTACATCAAGCGCCTGGAAGGAATTTGCGCGGCCCTGATCAAGGAAGGCGGCTATGGCCTCGATGCGGTGCGCACCGCGCGCGTGCTGCGCCTCATCAGTGAGGGGCTCTGGCTCGACATCCTTTCAATGCAGAATCCCTATTCGCGGAAAGAGGCCATCGCCACGCAGTATTCTTGCTTGGCCAACTATTTCCCGAAACACTTCGGCGCGGAAGGCCTGAAGCCCAACAGCTGAGCGAGGGGATGACGGCGTCCAGCCGATGTGCTGAGATTGCCGCAGCAACCAAGCTGGGCACGATACATGTTTGACTATGGCCAATTCAGATTTGCTTCCAAGCAGGAGCTGTTCGACAAGGCCATCAAATACTGGAACCCCGACAAGACGAAGTTCTGGCAACGGGCAGGCATCGATCTCGTGATCGACCGCCGTGAAGGTTATTTCCTCTACGACATGTCAGGCCGCCGTTTGATCGACCTTCATCTCAATGGCGGCACTTACAATCTGGGCCATCGCCATCCTGAAATCGTCAGTACACTGAAAAATGCACTAGACCACTTCGATATCGGCAATCACTGGTTTCCTTCTGTGGCGCGCACCGCGCTCGCCGAATCCCTGATCAACGTCTCTCCTGGCATGACCTATGCGGTCTTCGCCTCCGGTGGCGCCGAAGCTGTCGACATCGCGCTGAAGAGCGCGCGCTATGCCACCAGGCGCCGCAAGATTGTCTCCATCATCAAGAGCTATCACGGCCACTCTGGTCTTTCTGTCGCCACTGGCGATGACCGCTTCACCAGGATTTTCCTGGCCGACCGGCCCGATGAATTCATCGCCGTGCCCTTCAACGATATTGATGCCATGGAGCAGGCACTGAAAGGCAATGACGTGGCGGCTCTCATCATGGAGACAATCCCCGCCACCTACGGTTTCCCGCTCCCCAAGGAAGGCTATCTCAAGGCCTGCCGCGAGCTCTGCGCCAAACATGGCACCATGTACATTGCCGACGAAGTACAGACGGGCCTGATGCGCACAGGCGAGATGTGGGGCTGGCAGGCCTACGGTGTCGAACCCGACATCATGGTAACGGCGAAGGGCCTCTCCGGCGGACTCTATCCGATCAGCGCCGCACTCTTGAATGAAAAGGCGGGCGGCTGGCTTCATGAGGATGGTGCCGCTCACATGTCCACTACCGGCGGCGCCGAGCTTGGTTGCATCGTGGCCCACAAGGTGATCGAGATGCTGCTGCGTCCGGAGGTGAAAGCCAATGTGACGGCGGTGACCTCCTTCATGCACAGAGCCATGGCGGAGATGCGGGCGCGCCACGCCGACATCTTCACCGGGGTGCGCCAGAAGGGCGTGATCCTGGGCCTAGAGTTTGGCGATACGGGCGAAAATGCCGTCGCGGTTTCCCGCGCGCTTTACGAGAACGGCGTCTGGGCCATCTTCTCTTCGCTCGACAAGCGCGTGCTGCAGTGGAAGCCGGGCGTCCTGCTCGAGCGTCCACTCTGCGAGGAGATCATGGAGCGCTTTGATGCCGCCATGCCGCGGGCCCGTGAACTGATGGCGGGCAAGGCATGACGGATTTCGAGCAGCTCTCCCACGAGCTGCAGCTTCCCATTCTTCTTGAACTCGCAGAAGCGGCAACAGCGCTCTATCCGCTGCCGGAGAAGCTTTCGGTGAAACTCATCAATCTCTCCGAGAACGCCACCTACAAGGTGGAAGCAACCGATGGCCGAAGCTGGGCGCTGCGCATCCACCGCGATGGCTATCATTCGAAGGCGGGGATTGCTTCGGAACTGGCATGGTTGACGGACCTCCGGAACACAGGCGTTGTGACAACCCCGCGGCCCGTGAAAGGCAAGGATGGCGGGATCATCCAGCAATTAGGGCACAAGCGCATGCCGCGGCCTCGCAACATTGTGCTGTTTGACTGGGAGGAAGGCAGTGAGCCGGGAATCGGGGAGGATTTATCGACACCTTTCGAAGTTCTCGGCGAAGTAACGGCGCGCATGCACCTTCATGCCAGGCAATGGAGGAGGCCGGATTGGTTCACCCGCCACGGCTGGGATTTCGAGACGAGCCTCGGCGATGAGAAACCCCATTGGGGCCGCTGGCGCGACGGCATGGGTGTGGATAGCGCTCGCGAAAAACTCTTTGGCCGCACCGTCGAGCTCATTGGCAAGAGGCTGGCGCGTTATGGCAAGAGCGCGGAGCGTTTCGGCCTCATTCACTGCGATTTGCGTCTCGCCAACCTGCTGATCGATGGCAATGCTGTAAAGGTGATCGACTTCGATGACTGCGGCTTCGGCTGGTACATGTATGACGCGGCAACGCCCGTGTCTTTCTACGAGCACGAGCCTCAGGTGCCGGCGCTGATTGAAAGCTGGAAGCAGGGCTACCGTCGGGTGATTGAGCTTTCCAGGGAAGACGATGCGGAAATTCCGACTTTCGTGATGTTCCGCCGCCTGCTGCTTGTCGCCTGGATCGGTTCACACCATGAAACCGACCTCGCCAAATCTATGGGTCATCCGTACACGGAAGGAACGGTGGGG
>JBIOWL010000527.1:0-2487 GCA_044868645.1 Aestuariivirga sp. | reverse complement strand
CGTGGTTGACCAGACGCCATTGGTGTCCGGCATGGCAATGGGCTTCACATCCCTTTCATTGATGACAAATGCTTTTGGCGCGGCAAGTCCCACTGCAGGCTCATAGGATTTGCGGATCCAATGAAAGCGCGCCGCTTCGGCATTGCCATTGCTGAGGCTCCATTTGGCGCCGGGTGGAATGTAGGCAAAGCTCCCCGGCTGCATGTCATGGCGCTTGCCATCCACCGTCAGCGTGAAGCGGCCCTCGACAGTGAAGAGCGCAGCTTCAGCTTTTGGATCAGGTTCTGGCGCATCGCTGCCGCCGCCTTGCGAGACTTCCAAGATGTACTGCGCGAAGGTTTCGGCAAAGCCGGTCATGGGCCGCGCCAGAATCCAGGCGCGCGTGTTGTTCCATCCCGGAAAATAGCTGGTGACAATGTCGCGCATCACGCCTTTGGGGATGACCGCATAGGAAGTGGTGAAGATGGCGCGGCCGGTGAGCAGATCGGTCTGCGGCGGCAGGCCGCCATGGGGCGCGTAGTATTTCGGGTCCGTCATTGAAAATCTTTCATCCAGGAGAGGCCCTCGACAGTGCCGGCCTTCGGTTTGTATTCGCAGCCAACCCAGCCTTGATAGCCCAGCCTGTCAATCTCAGCCAAGAGATAGGGAAAATTCAATTCGCCCGTGCCCGGTTCGTGACGGCCGGGATTGTCGGCGATCTGGATATGGCCAATGCGGGGCATCAGTCTTTTGAGCGTTGCGGCAATCTCTCCTTCCATGCGCTGCATGTGATAGATGTCATATTGCAGCTTGAGGTTCGGATGATTGACAGCGTCAAGCACCGCGATCCCTTCATTGGAGCGGTTGACGAGATAGCCCGGCATGTCAAAGCGGTTGATGGGCTCCAGCAGCAAGAGGATGCCCTCATGTAAAAGCTGTTCCGCGGCATAGCGCAGGTTTGCAATCAGTATCCCCAAGGCGAGCTCGCGTGATGTCCCCAAGAGGGGGATTCCGGCAAGGCAGTTTACAGTCCGGCACGACAGTGCCTTTGCGTAGTGGGCTGCCTTTTCGATACTGCGCCTGAACTCCTCCTCGCGGCCGGGAAGGCCTGCAAGGCCGCGCTCACCCTCGTCAAAGTTTCCCAAGGGCAAATTGAACAGCGCCTGTGTCAGGCCATTATCCTTCAGGCGGCGCGCGATTTCCTCCGCCGGATGGTCATAGGGCGAGATATATTCCACCGCCTTGAAGCCCGCACGTGCCGCCGCTTCGAAGCGGTCGAGGAAACCGTGTTCCTGAAAAAGGAACGAGAGATTGGCGCTGAAGCGCGGCATCTCATTCAGGAACGGTGATGGCGGCCGGGTCCTTGCCCTTCTCGATCAGGTAGAAGCCATTGGCCGCCACCTGAGCCCACGATCCCGCTTCGCCATGGGGCCAGGTGATGCGCACTTCCGCCTTGTCCGAAGGACCAAGGCCGAAATGCCAGAAGCCCAGTTGCCCGCTGACATGGCCGCCGCCGGATATGGCTTCGCGGGCCATGACCTTGCCGTCGACCTTGACTTCGATCCAGCTGCCTATGGCATCGCGGTTTGCGCCCTCTTCAAGCAGTGCGAACTCAATCCAGTTGCCGGCATCGGTTGAGACATTGCGGAAAACTTCCACATTCTCCCAGCGGTTCACAACCATCGCATCAACTAGGCCATCAAGATTGAAATCCATCAGGGCCGCGCCGCGCGAGATCTTCGAGGTGCCAATGCCCGAGGTGCCGCCGGCTTCCACGAATTTTCCATCCTCGCCCTGCATCAGCATGTTCTTGGGATCATGCATGGCGAAATCCGGCATTTCGGCGACATTGCCCTTGGCGATGAAGATGTCAGCAAGGCCGTCATTGTTCACGTCCTCAACCGCCGTATGCCAGCCCGTCGAAGGCCGCAGGTCATCGCCCATGTAAGGCCTGTGTGCCGTGACGCCGCGCTTGAAGGCCACATCGACATAGCCGGGCTTTTCGGGCCTGGCATCCTTCGGCACGTCTTCCAGGGCCTGCAGCTTGTTGTCGGCCATGGAGGAGAGCACATAGTCGGGATAGCCATCGCCGTTGAGATCATAGTCGGCGATGCCCATGCCCCAGATGCGCAAGTATCGCCAGCCTTCCTTGTCGGTGTAGCGGACCGGTTCCTTGCCCGGTTCCACTTTCCACAATTGCTCCTGGCCGCCTTCATAATATTCGCGGTCATTGGACATGCGGAGCGCCGGTGTGCCCGAGCGATTCCAATCGGTGAAAAGAATGGAGAGCGGGCAATAGGACGGCTTCAACGCCAATGGTCTGGCAAAAGACTTTTCGCCACCATTAGGACGGTGCAGCCAGTTGTCGGTGCAGGAGCCCCAGGGATCGTCCTCTCGCGCGCGGTTCACATAGTTGCCGATGGCGATGGTGGGGAAGTTCGCGCCCTTCTCCCAAGTTGCAGCATAGGCGGTGGACCAGGCATCGCCGCCATCGAAGTTCCATTGCTC
>JBIOWL010000526.1:0-4790 GCA_044868645.1 Aestuariivirga sp. | reverse complement strand
CGCCGGGATGACGATTCAAAATCGTGGCGCATCCTTCGAGGCCGCTGCGCGGCACCTCAGGATGAGGGATACATTTGCAGATGGACCGCTACCCGTGGGCGGCGTCGAGATATTCGTTGAGGTGATCGATGTTTTCGAAGCGCATCCAGCCTTCGTCGGTTTCGGCTTCGACGGTGTTGTCGGAGAGGATGCGGGCAGGGCGGCCGCGAATGGTCTTTTCCTCGATCACATAGAGCTCGCCTTCCGCCGGTTCATCCGATGCGGAATCGCTCTTGCTTTCCGCGGCGTTCGTTTCGGGCAGGATTGTCTCCATGCCGCCGAGGGCGCCCTTGATGTCCTGTTTGGCCTGTTCAAGAGCATCGATGGTTTGCTGCACCGATGGCGGGGCGTCTTCGGCAGCGGCCTCGCCGGCGGCCGCGGCAGTTGCCGCAGCCCTGCGGCCAAAGCTGGGAAAGAGGATCTTGCGCGACGGCTTTTCGGCAGCTTCGCCGGGTGACGTTTCAACTTCCTCGGTTACGGCGACTTCGGCTTCGGTGGTGGTTTCTTCATAGCCGGGAACGGTGAGGGTGCCGCGCTCAAGGGCAGCAATGACGCCGCCAAGGCCGATGGCCAGAACGCCGCCGACAATCAGCGAAACAGAGGTATCGAGATTGACGCCCATGCCTTGTAGATGGCCGGGATTGGCAATCTCCAGAAGGCCAATGGCAAGGCCTACGGCCAGGAGAATTATCCCCAGCACAGACATGAGTTTCGACATGCGTCCCCTCCAGTAATCTGGTCTGGCGCATCTTCCACTCGTCCGATGCGCTGGCTCGTCAAGCCGTTGTTAGTCGGCCACAATCCATAATGGGGTTATCACAAGCCCGTCCCCAAGTCCAAGGTGTGGATAGGGCCTGTTAATCGTTGATGACGATGCGCGGCGGCGGCCTCGACAAGCTGCCGGACTCAATGGCGGCCCAGACCTGGCGTGCCATGTCGCGGTAGAGGGCGGCATGACGGCTTTCCGGCGCTGTTGCCACCACCGGCTCGCCCGAATCGGAACGCACTCTTAAGTCAAGGTCGAGCGGAATTTCACCGAGGAATGGAACGCCAAGCCTTTCCGCCTCGGCCTTCGCGCCGCCATGGCCGAAGATGTCGTGGCGGGTGCCGCAGGTGGTGCATTCAAAGTAGCTCATGTTCTCGACAATGCCGATCACCGGCACATTGGTCTTGCGGAACATGTTGAGGCCTTTGCGGGCATCGATGAGGGCAAGATCCTGCGGCGTCGAGACGATGACGGCGCCCGAGAGCGGCGTCTGCTGGGCGAGCGTCAACTGCGCATCGCCGGTGCCGGGGGGCATGTCGACGACCATGATGTCAGTCTCCGACCATTCCACTTCGCGCAGCAACTGATTGAGGGCTGACATCACCATGGGGCCGCGCCAGATCATGGGTGTGTCTTCCTCAACGAGGAAACCGATGGAAGCCACTTCAACGCCGAAGCGCTCCATGGGCTTCATGCGCTTGCCTTGCTTGTCGCTGGCAAGGGGCTTGCCCTTGAGGCCGAAGAGTTTCGGCATGGAGGGGCCATAGATATCGGCATCGAGCACCGCTACGGAGAGGCCAAGCGTCTTGAGACCGAGGGCAAGGTTGATGGCGGTTGTCGATTTGCCGACACCGCCCTTGCCGGAGGCTACCGCAATGATGTGCTTGATGCCGGGCACGGCGCCGCCGCGCTGGGGAGCCGCCTGCTGCTTCTGGCCAGGTTGGCGTTCAGCCGTCAGCACCACCAGGGCGCGTGTGACGTCCGGAATGGCGGCCACGGCCTTCTGCACCACGCCTTGCAACTGTTCCATGGACTTCATGTGTTGCGGGCTTGTGGTTAATGCGAAGGTCACCTCGCCGCCATTGATGACGATGTCGGATACCAGCCCCGCCGAGACGATGTTGCCGCGCCCATCCGGGGCGGCAATGCGTTTTAGTTCAGTCAGGATACGGTCTTGTGTGAGGCTGGGCATGGGATGATACAGGCATTTTGCAGTGAAACCCCGCATATAGGCAGGCTTGAATTAACCGGCAAGGTTGACAGAAGACTAATGCATCCCAGTGCTGTTGAGCAGGCGGAGAAAGGCGGCTTTAGGCCGGGACGTGTAAGGTCCATTCCTTGAAATGTTCAAACCTGGGATGGACATGCAGAGGGAAGACACGATCTCACCGGCACCGACATTGGCGCGGCACAATTTTCAGCCGGAGGAGAATCTTGACCTCGACGGCCTGAGGAGCCTTCTGCGCCCGGGCAAGCGGGCCGGCACCAAGCTGGAGGAAGCCGCATCCGGGGCTGAGCAGGCTTCGGAGCTCAGCAGCGGCTGGCAGGGCGAACTCCTGGAAATCTCGCTCAAGAACCAGATCACGCTGGCGCCGCTCATTCCAATGCTGGCGCTGCTCATGGCGGTAACGGCCATGCTGTGGGTTCCGGCAATGATTGTCATGGCCTGGCTCATCGGCACGCTGGGCGCGCATTCGCTGCAGCTTCACCTGTGCAACCGCTATTTCAAGAAGGAGCGCGATGCACGGGAACAGCGCGACTGGATCGGCCTGTTCGCGGCTTCGGAATTCCTGCAGGGAACGATGTGGGTGGCCTCGCTCTACTTCTTCTGGTCGGATGCCAACTCCATTCAAAACAGCTTCCTGTTCGCGACGATCACGACCGTTCATGTCATGCGGCTCCTGGTCATTGCCAATTTCATGCCAGTTCTTGCGGCGGGCGCGGGCACCGTGGCGCTGGGCATGGCGGGACGCTGCATGATGGAGCAAACCAATGTGCACTATGCCATGGCGGCCGTCATTATCGCGCTGGAGATCTTCTTCCTTTTCGTCTCGCGGCAGTTGCAGGAGACGGCGCGCGAGCGCCTGATCTTCAAGGCGGAGAAGGACGCGCTCATCAAGGAACTGCAGTCGGAACGTGACCGGGCGGAAGAAGAGCGCAAGAAGGCCGACATGGCCAACAAGGCCAAGTCGTCCTTCCTTGCCAATATGAGCCATGAGCTGAGAACGCCGCTCAATGCCATCCTCGGCTTCTCGGAGGTTCTCGAACGCGAGATGTTCGGGCCACTGCCCAACACCACCTATAAGGGCTATGCCGGCGACATTCACAATTCAGGCCGCCATCTTCTCGATCTCATTAACGACATTCTCGACCTTTCGCGCATCGAAGCGGGCCGCAAGGACCTTGCCGATGAGCCGGTGGCGCTGAATGAAGCCGGCGAGCAGGCACGGCGCCTGCTTGAAGTACGTGCGGCGGAAAAATCACTGACACTCGCCGTGCGGATGCCTGCCGACCTTCCCAAGGTGATGGCCGACCGGCGCAGCATCGAGCAAATCCTCATCAACCTTGCGACCAATGCGGTGAAATTCACGCAGGCGGGTGGCGAGGTGACAATCTCCGCCCATATGGAAGCGGATGGCCGCATAGCGCTGGTTGTGGCCGACAACGGGCCCGGCATTCCAAAGCTAGAGCAGCGCCAGGCGCTCGCCGCATTCGCTCGCGGCGCCCATGCCACGAAGCAGGCGATCGAGGGCGCGGGGCTCGGCCTTCCCATTGTCAACGGGCTCATGGAAGCCCATGGCGGCACGCTCGAGATCAATTCCACGCAGGGCAAGGGCACCTCGGTGATCTGCCGCTTCCCGTCCGCCCGCGTGCTCACGGGCCCGCGCGGGGAAGTGCTGGCTTCGCCCTCGATTGCATCCGAGACGCAGCGCAAGCTCTTGGTGATGACGGGTTGAAGAATTTGATCCGTCATCCCGTGCAAGCGAAGCGCGACACGGGACCTCCTGAATCGATTCAGCAGTGGAAATGCTTCAATGGGTCCCGGCTTCTCGCCTTGGCGAAGCTGAAGCTTCGCTTCGGCGTAGCCAGGTCGCCGGGATGACGATTGAAGTTTGAGTTTGAATTCACCGTTTTCTCGGCATCAGGTCGTAAGGGTGTTTCCAGCCCTCCAGGTTCCGGACAGCGTCCAGCCATTTTTCAACGTTCTTGAACTTGCCGAGATCGAAGGGCAGTTCCTCGCCGTAATAGAGATAGCCGCAGAGCGAGAAGTCAGCGATGGTGGGCCGATTGCCGACGATGAAGCTGCTGTTCGCAAGATGCCCGTCAACGACCGAAAGTGCGCCGAGCGCGCGCTTGCGCAGCCAGTCGGTCGTTGCCGTCTCGCCTGTCTTGGCGATGCTGATGAGGAAGCGCAGCGAGGCGATGGAGCCCGTGAGCTTGTGGTTGTCGAAAAGCATCCAGCGCAGGATTTCGCGGCGCTCATCATCATTCGTATAGCCGAACTTGCCGGAAACTTCAGCGAGATAATCCAGGATGACGCCCGATTGCGAGAGCTTGAGGTCGCCGTGAATGAGAACGGGCGCTTCGCCCATCTCATTGATCATCTCGCGGTAGGCGGGCGTTCTGGTTTCACCGTTGAAAAAGTCGACGAATTTGGGCTGCCAGTCGAGCCCGGCGCATTGCAGCATGAGGGCAGGCTTGTAAGAGTTACCCGACTCGCCAAAGCAATAGAGCGTGAATTCAGCCATTGATTCCCCTTCGCGTGAAGGGATCAGCGTACATCCAGCACGCTGGTGCGGGCAAGGCGCACGACATCGCTCGCCAGCGAACCGCGGAACAGGCGCTGCCAGCGGGTGCGGCCTTCATCAGTCACGCAGATCACGCGGTAGACCGAACCACGCTCGACGATTTCCTGCAATGGTTCGCCCACCGCTGTTTTTGTTTCGGCAACGGTAATGCGCATGGCCTTGAGAAGGGCTGCCGC
>JBIOWL010000525.1:0-2924 GCA_044868645.1 Aestuariivirga sp. | reverse complement strand
CTTCCAAGCGCTCTTGCCGTTCTCCATGACATTGACGGTGAAAGAAGCCTGGTTCACGAACACATGGTGACGCCCCATATTTTTCGGAAGCCAGCGGATGCGTTCCATATTGGTAATCAGTTTCTCGCGTAGGACCTCGGGGGAATCGCCGCCATTGAGAGCCCGCACCGTAGCCTGGTCGAGATGGCCGGTCTGGGCGATGCCACTGGACTTCTGATAGGCCTTGAGGACCTTCGCCAATTGCTTGTCCAAGGTCTCGATTGTCTTTTCATCGATCTCCGCCGCATTGGCCGGCACAAAGCCTTCGGTTTTGAGCCTTGTCCTCAGTTCACGGATGCGGACATCCTTCTGGCCGACCTTGATGCGCTTGCCGCCGGGAAAGCTCTTTGCATCGTTTGTCTTGACGGCAAGTTCCGCCAGCGCGGCCTTGAAGGCACCATAACTGGGGTGCATGGGCGCAAGGCTTTTCAGGTACTCAATCGGAAACGGAGAATAAGCCAGGACCTTGAGCGCAGTAGCGGGGTCGGCATAGTCGGGCTTCATGTCGTGATAGCGCGAAAGGCGTTCCGGCTCAAAAGCACCGCCCGAAACATGCCGTGCATAGTCGAGCGCTGCAACCGTCAGTCCGACATCCAGTTGGGCGAGTGCTATTCCGTCACCCGCAACTTGGCCTGCTGCATCCGCGTATTGTGTGAGGACAGCCGGCAAGTAGCGATCCGGATTGAGGCCCTCCTCGCCGGCCGTGGCGAAGAGCTGCAGCAGAATCTCGGCGCGTGCCGTGGGCTTGCCATCCGCAGTCCAGAGCGGCTTGAACCCTGTGTTCTTGTAGTGATCGAGAACGGTCTTCCTGATTGCCTCAGAAGCGCGGATGGGCGTTTCCTTGTCGGAAAGGACAAGGCGGATGAAAGAGGGCGCCGTTTCAACGGTGCTCAGATTGGCGAATGAGGAATCAAGAACCGCGGCCGTCTTCGGCAGTGAATAGTTGAGGTTTCCCATGCCATATCCGGAACCTTCCTCCGGATCGATGTCGGCTATCACCTGCCCATTTCGGAAGAAACTGCCATCTTCGAGAATGCGCACGCCATAATCGCCATCGCGCTCCCACCAGGCTCCTCTGGACCGGCGGAATTTCCGGTCCCGGCTGTTGCCTTCGAAACCAAAAATCGTTTCAAAAAACGACGAGCGCTTCTTTTTCTTGATAATCTCTGCATCAGCGGCAGGTACGGCCACGGCCAGTGCCGCGGCGATGGAGATGCTAAAAAGAATCAGTCGATTCATGGATATCCTGCCTCGTCACGATACCTAAACTTGGCATTATGTAAATGCAATTACAGGCAGCCGAGTTTCAAGCGAGTGTGACTTTTCAGCCAACAGCCTCCTCTTCCAGGCCGAAATCCTTCATCTTGCGGTAAAGGGTTGACCGTCCGATGCCCAACTTGCGGGCCACTTCCGACATCTGCCCCCGGTAGCGATGCAGTGCCAGGCGAATCATGTCGGCCTCCACGTCCTCAAGTTTCCGGATATGCCCGCCATCTGTGACGATTGATATGCCGAGCGCCGAGCCATCGGAAACCTGCGCACCCGGCGTGCGCTGCATCTGTTGAGGGACCGGTTTGGCGGGCAGCACTGGCGCTGGAGGGATCTCCACCTCATAGCCTTCAACCAGCGAGGCGATCTGCGGGAAATCTTGCACTGCAAGAAGGTCTGTTTCGCACAGCACAATGGCCCTGAACACCGTGTTCTCGAGCTGGCGCACATTGCCGGGCCAGCCATAGGCTTGCAGCATGGCAAGGGCCTTTTCGTCGATGCCGCGCACCTTGCGGCCCTCTTCGGCGGCAAGGCGCGTGATGAAATGGTTGACCAGCGCCGGGATATCTTCCTTGCGGTCGCGCAAAGGTGGAACCATGATCGGAAAGACATTGAGGCGGTAGTAAAGATCCTCGCGGAACTTCCCCTGTTTCACCATCTCGATCATGTTGCGGTTAGTGGCCGAGATCAGCCGCACATTGACCTTGACCGGGCGGCGCGAACCGATGGGATCGATTTCGCCTTCCTGGATGGCTCTGAGGAGCTTCACCTGCATCTCGAGTGGTAGCTCCGCTACTTCGTCGAGGAACAGCGTGCCGCCATCCGCTTCCTGGAATTTGCCCATGTGCTTTGCCGTGGCGCCTGTGAAAGAGCCTTTCTCGTGGCCGAAGAGGATCGATTCAACCAGGTTTTCCGGAATGGCCCCGCAGTTCACAGTGATCAATGGCCGTCCCACCCGCTCGCTTTCGCCCTGGATGGCGCGGGCGATCATTTCTTTGCCGACGCCAGACTCGCCCTCGATGAGCACCGGGATACTGGATTGTGCGCCGCGCCTGCCGAGCCTGATGGCGTTGTTCATGGCGGGCGCTGAAACGACAAGATCATTGAAGGTGAGGGTGCCGCCGATCTTCTTGTTGAGGCGCTTCACCTCTTCCGTCAGGGCATTGACCTTGAGCAGGTTCTGCATGGAGACCTTGAGGCGCTCGGGCGAGACGGGCTTGACGACGAAATCGTCAGCGCCTGCGCGCATCGCCTTGATCACAGTTTCGATTGAACCCTGCGAGGTCTGCACGATGACCGGCAAGTCGCCGCGCACGCCCTGCAGATGCTCGAGAAACTCGATGCCGCCCATCTCGGGCATCATCAGGTCGAGAACGACAAGTTCGATGGTGGCCCCGCCCGGCGCGCGCAGGACATCGAGGCCCTTGGCGCCGCTTTCGGCAGTCAGGGCATCGAATCCGGAGCGTTTGACGATTTCTTCAAGAATGCGGCGTTGGGCTGGTTCATCTTCAACTATGAGGACGCGAGAGGCCATTCAGGTCACGATCACTAACGGGTTGGAATTGATTGCTGCAATCTGGCGCGGAAGGGTAAAGGTCCGCTTAACGGCCTATCGC
>JBIOWL010000524.1:0-8769 GCA_044868645.1 Aestuariivirga sp. | reverse complement strand
CGGGTTCGATGAATGACAAGATCAATGGCGTGGTAAAGTACAAGGCCATGAAGCAGGCCGCCACCGATCTGGTGAATGACCTTTCAACGGCTGCTCCCGACAAGGTGAAGTTTGGTCTCGTGCCCTTCTCGCACCATGTCTACACGACCTTGCCGTCTTCCCATGTGCTGGGTGCAAGTGGAAGCACTTGGGAAGGCTGCACGCAGGATCGCAAATATCCCTACAACACCACGGCGGCAACGCCTGTTCCCACCTCCAACAGCACCAAGTGGGGCCAGCCGCAGGCGCCTGAACACAGTGCCTGGGGATGCTCCGGCTATACGGCGAACAATCTCAAGATCGAGCCCTTGAGCAACGACTTCGCCAATATCACGAACCGTCTTTCGATCATGACGCCTTATGCCTGGACGCATATCGCGCTTGGCGTGGAGTTTGGCTATCACCTTCTGTCAGACAATGCTCCTTATCAGGAAGGCGTTGCCTTCGATGACGATGAAACGAAGAAATTCATGGTGGTGCTGACCGACGGCATGCAAACGGAACCAGGTTTCGGCCCCGGCGGCATCCGCACCGTGGCGCAGGGCGAGGCCAATCTGGAAACACTGTGCAGCAACGCCAAGGCCGATGGCATCACCATCATCACGATGGCTTTTGACCTGGATGACTCGGATACGCGCCAGCGCCTGCAGGATTGCGCCAGCGATCCGGAGAAGTATTTCTTCATTGCTGATGACACCGCCGATCTTGCCGGCGCCTTCGATGCGGTGAAGGCTGCGGTTGTGGCCGAAGTTTACTTGAGCAAGTAAGAGACGCTGACGAGGTAGAGACCATCTGGTGGCGCAACGGGCCCGCAGGCCGAACGGTCGCGGGCCTGAAGCGCCTTTTCAACGTCGCGCGCCGTCCACTTGCCTTCGCCGACTTGCTTCAGCGTGCCCACCATGGAGCGCACCTGGTGATGGAGGAAACTGCGCGCCACCGCCTCAATCTCGATCTCCTCGCCGAAGCGTGAGACTTTCAGGATATCGAGAGTCTTGACGGGCGACTGCGCCTGACAGGAGGCGGCGCGGAAAGTCGAGAAGTCATGCTTGCCAACAAGCGCCTGCGCGGCCCCATGCATGGCATCGGCATCAAGATCGACCGGCACATGCCAGACCTTGTTCCAGTCAAGGGCGGGTGGTGCTCTCCGGTTCAGGATGCGGTAGAGATAGCGCCGCTCCGTTGCGGAAAAGCGGGCGTGAAAATCATCAGACACATCCTCGGCGGCAAGCACGGCGATGCGCTGGCCGCGCATGTTGCCGTTGATGGCGTTGCGCAGCACGAAAGGATCCCAGCTTTTCGGCAGGTCCACATGGGCAACCTGCGCCAGTGCATGAACGCCGGCATCGGTGCGGCCCGCGCCCTGCACTGTGCAATGCTGGCTATGAATTTGCTGGATAGCTGCTTCGATGACGCCCTGAATCGAGGGCTGGTTGTCCTGCACCTGCCAGCCGGCGAAGGCGGTGCCGTCATATTCGATGGTGAGCTTGTAGCGCGGCATCAGGAGACTCTTGTGCCTGCCGGGATGGCAAAGCCACGTAAGAAGGCTCGCGCCTCCATCGGGCCTTTGCCCTCGCGTTGGACTTCGAGCAGCCGGACCGCACCTTCGCTACAGGCGATGGTGAGTTGGTCATCAAGCGCAGTGCCGGGCTTGCCTTGGCCTTCCGCAAATTCACAGCGAAGTGCCTTGACGCGCGCACCACCAATTTCAAACCATGCGCCGGGGAATGGCGAGAGACCGTGAATGTGCCGGAGAACGTTGCGTGTGGGCTTGGTAAAGTCAATGTGCGCTTCGGCCTTGCTGATTTTCGCGGCGTAGGTTGCGCCATCGGTGGGCTGGGGTTCGCCCGCTGCATCTGGCTGTTTCAAGGCGTCGAGCATTGCCGCAGCGCCGAGTTTTGCAAGTTCATCATGGAGCGATGATGCCGTCGTCTCATCGGTGATGGGGCAGCTTACGCGCTTCATCATGGGGCCGGTGTCGAGGCCTTCATCCATCCGCATGATGGTGACGCCTGTTTCCGTGTCTCCCGCCATGATAGCACGTTGGATCGGCGCGGCACCCCGCCAGCGCGGCAGAAGCGAAGCGTGAATATTGAAGCAGCCGAAGCGGGGTGCCGTTAGCACTGACTTTGGCAGCAAGAGACCGTAAGCCACCACCACGGCGGCATCTGCCTTAAGTGCGTCGAAACGTTGCTGCTCTTCTTGTGACTTCAATGAAGCGGGCGTGCGGACTTCAATTCCCTTGCTCAACGCCAGTTCATGAACAGGCGATGGCCTGTCCTTCAGCCCCCGCCCTGCCGGCCGGGGCGGCTGGGAATAGACGCAGGCCACCTCGTGGCCCGCATCAAGCAGCGCCGCCAGCGCCGTTGCTGCAAAATCCGGCGTGCCCATGAAGACGAGGCGCATCACAGTTTCCCGAGCTTCTGGGCCTTCTGAAATTTCTTGACGACGCGGTCGCGCTTCAGTTTCGAGATGCGGTCGATAAAGAGGATGCCGTTCAGGTGGTCGATCTCATGCTGCAGGCAGGTGGCAAGAAGGCCAGATGCCGACATTTCGTGCGGTTCGCCCAGGCGGTCCAGAAAGCGCACCTTCACGTCTCTCGGCCTTTGCACCATTTCATAGAAGTCGGGGATCGACAGGCAGCCTTCCTCATATTCGCCAAGCTCTTCCGAAGCCCAGGTGACTTCCGGATTGGCGAGGAAAAGAGGGCGCTTTTCTTCGCCCTCACGGGCCACGTCGAGGACGATCAGCCGCTGCGGTACGCCGATCTGGACGGCGGCAAGGCCGATGCCGGGGGCCTTGTACATGGTCTCCAGCATGTCATCGAAAATACCACGCACGTCTGCATCCACGGATTTCACAGGTTTTGAGACCTGCCGCAGAATCTTCTCGTCGGGGAGCGTTATGATGGGCCTTATTGCCATGCGGCTCATGTAGGCGAGGGGGATAGGAGGGTCAATTGCCCCTCGATCGCGGCCGGTTTTGAACGGATCATTCAAAACCGACAAGACGCGATCGATTCAGCAGTTTAGTGCGTGATCGGACGCTTAACCGGTGCCCACTTAAGCTGATCACGCACTAGGTCAAAGGCTTGCCTTACGCTTGCCTTTTGTGGGCAAAAACACCATATAGCGCCCCGGGAGGTTGGCAGCAGGCGCAGTGCTCGCCAACCGGGTCAGGACCGGAAGGTAGCAGCCCTAACGAGATTCTTGCGGGTTGCCGTCCAGCCTCCCACCGGCAACCTCTCACTTCCCACAGCACCGTCTTTGTTGTTTCCCCGGGGATGGCTTATGGCTTAAGTTTTGCCGTCCATGTCCAGCCAATCACAGACACCATACCGCGTCCTTGCCCGGAAATACCGGCCCAAGACCTTTGCCGACCTGATCGGCCAGGACACGATGGTGCGCGTTCTCACCAACGCCTTCGCCACAGGGCGGATTGCCCAGGCCTATATGCTGACGGGTGTACGCGGCGTTGGCAAAACGACGACGGCGCGGCTTATCGCGCGGGCGCTCAACTATCCTTCCGGCCCCACCATGGAGATGCCGGAGGTGACGCCGCAATGCGAGGCCATCCTCGAATCCCGGCACATCGATGTCATTGAGATGGACGCCGCCTCCAACACCGGCGTCGACAACATGCGCGAGATCATCGACAGCGTGCGCTATGCGCCGGTCGAGGTGCGCACCAAGGTCTATATTATCGACGAAGTGCACATGCTGTCGAAGAGTGCTTTCAATGCGCTGCTCAAGACGCTGGAAGAACCGCCGCCCCATGTGAAGTTCATTTTCGCCACGACGGAAATCCGTAAAGTCCCCGTTACCATCCTGTCGCGCTGCCAGCGCTTTGACCTGAAACGCCTCGATGCTGGACTGCTTGCCGAACACTACGCCAAAATCTGCCGCCTTGAAAATGTGGAGGCGGATGAGGAGTCGCTGCGCTTGATTGCGCGGGCGGCGGAAGGTTCGGTGCGCGATGGTTTGTCGCTGCTGGATCAGGCCATTGCCTTTGGCGATGGCAAGGTGAAGAGCGATGACGTGCTCTCCATGCTCGGCGTTGCCGACCGCACCCGCGTCATCGATCTCTTCGAGGCGGTGATGGCGGGCGATGCGGCGAAGGCCGTTGCGGAAATGGCACTGCAATATGAGGGCGGAGGCGATCCACAGACTATCTTGGGCGATCTTGCTGATTTCACCCATTGGGTGACGCGCCTGCGTGTTTCGCCCTTAACGGCGGAACAGGATTCTTCGCGCACGGCGCTGGAGAAATCCAAGGGCAAGGCGTTTGCCGAGAAGCTTTCCATACCGCATCTGGCGCGGGCCTGGCAGATGCTGCTGAAGGGATTGGGTGAAACGGCGAATGCGCCGCGTCCCGAACAGGCTGCTGAAATGGTGCTGATCCGGCTGGCTCACGCGGCCAATCTGCCGTCAGGTGATGAACTGGCGAAACTCGTGAGCGAGATCAAGCAAGCACCCGCACCGACAACTATGACGCCGAAGCGTGAGCTGCCAAAATTTGACCCGCCTCTTGCCACTGCTGCACGATCAGCCACGCCGCTTGCCGTGAAGCCTGCGCAAGCAACGCAAGCGGCACCACCTGACCAACCCGTGGCAATTGCGAATTTCGAGGGGCTTGTCGCGTTTGTGGCCGAGAAGCGCGACATCAAGCTCAAGACGGAGCTGGAACGCTTTGTGCGCCCCATTTCGGTTGCGCCGGGCAAGATCGAGATTGCGCTGGAAAATGGCGCACCGCCCAATCTTCCCGGCGAATTAAGCCGCAAGCTTGAAATGTGGACCGGGCAGCGCTTCATGGTGACGGTGGCGCGCTCCGGTGGCGAAGCAACGCTTGCATCAAAACGAAAGGCGGAAAGAGACAGCGCTATGCGCGAGGCCTTGCAGCGCGATGATGTGAAAGCCTATCTCAAGGCCTTCCCCGGCGCAGAAGTCACCAAGGTGCGCGAGCCGGAAGCGTCCGCACTTCCCGAAATCACACAGGACGAAACTGATGAAGAATATCGCTGATATCATGAAGCAGGTGCAAACCATGCAGGCGCGCATGGGCGACATGCAGAAGAAACTGGAAAGCATGTCTGTCACCGGCCAGTCGGGTGGCGGCCTTGTAAAGGTAACGATGAATGGCAAGGGCGCTGTGCAATCAATTTCCATCGATCCATCCTTGATGAAGGAAGGCGAGCGCGAAATCCTGGAAGATCTGCTGGTGGCTGCCCATGGCGATGCCAAGGGCAAGGCGGAAGCATTGGCCGCAGAAGAAATGAAAGCGCTGACAGGCGGCTTGCCGCTGCCGCCGGGCCTTTCCCTGCCGTTCTGATATGAAGCGCCAGGCCGGCCCGGAAATTGAACGGCTGATCCAGCTTCTGGCGCGGCTGCCTGGTTTGGGGCCGCGCTCGGCACGGCGCGCCGTGCTTCATCTCATCAAGAACCGGGAGAAGCTGCTGGAGCCGCTGACGCGTGCATTGGAGGATGCCAGCGAGAAAGTGTCGATCTGCAGCCAGTGCGGCAATGTGGATACGATCGATCCTTGTTCGGTGTGTAGCGATCCGCGCCGCGACCGCACGATGATTTGTGTGGTGGAGGAGGTTGGCGATGTCTGGGCGCTGGAGCGGGCCAATGCCTGGAACGGGCTCTATCATGTGCTGGGCGGCACGCTTTCGGCGCTGGGTGGCGTCACGCCGGAAGATCTTTCCATCGGGCAATTGGTGGAGCGCGCTTCCAACGGCGAAGTGAAAGAAGTGGTGCTGGCCACCAATGCCACGGTCGAGGGCCAGACAACGGCGCACTACATCACCGAACGGCTGAAAGAACGCGGGCTTCATACCTCAAGGCTGGCCCATGGCGTGCCTGTGGGGGGCGAGCTTGATTATCTCGATGAGGGAACACTCACCCAGGCCATGCGGGCGAGAAGGCCGTTTTGAGAGGGGAGCCGCTCATGGACTGCGGGGCCTATCGCCAAGATAGGCCGCAAGCCCTGGCACATCCTTGGCGCGGAACAAGACCTTTGTCCTGCGATAGGCCTTGATCTCCCCCTCGGAAAGAAAGGCGACGTGGCTGGCGGAGGCGCTCGCATCTTCCGGGTGATGAGTGACCATCAGCGTGGTGAGGTGGCGTTCATCGTGTAGCGTCTTGAGTAATTCCAGCATGTCGCTGCGGAGAGCAGGGCCGAGCGCCGTGAAAGGTTCGTCAAGCAACAGCAGCGGCCTGTCGCGCACCAGCACGCGAGCAATGGCGGCGCGTTGACGCTCACCGCCGGAGAGTTCACCGGGCCTGCGCTTTTCTTTGCCAGCAAGGCCTACCTTCATGATGGCATCGGTCACTGCCTTCCGCTGTGTCTCATCAAGCTTGAGCGAAGGAGAGGCACCGAGCGCCACATTGGTGAAGATATCGAGGTGGGCAAAGAGATTGTTGTCCTGGAAGATCATGGAGAGCGGGCGTTGTGATGGCGGCTGGTGGGTAACGTCGTTGCCCGCGATGCTGATGGCGCCGGACTGCGGTGTTTCAAAGCCGGCGATCAGCGACAGAAGCGTGGACTTGCCGCCGCCGGAGGGGCCGATGATGGCGGTGAAACTGCCGCGCTCCACTTGCAGGTTGAAGCGCATGACAAGTCCGGGATAGCGGAAGATCACATCGCGCAGTTCAAGCATGGCGTTCACTCACGCGTTCCGCCGACCAGAGAAGCATGAACGACAACAGCGCCAGAATGAGCGCCGTGCCCATCGCCCCCTCCATGCGGTAGCTTCCCATCTGCTGGTAGATCAAAGCGGGCAGCGTTACATATTGTCCGCTGCCAAAGAAAAGGATTGCCGAAAGATCGCCGAGCGAGACAAGCGCGGCCATGGCCAGGCCTAAGGAGAGCGGTGCCTTGGCAGGTGGAAGATCGATATGGCGCAGCCTGTTCCAGCCTGCGATACCCAGTGAAGCGCAGAGCCTGTCATGGGATTTCATCTGGCCGCGCAGCGCAGGTGTCAATGCATTGTAAGCAAATGGCAGGGCCATAAGGCTGTTGAGCGCGATGATCAGCGGAATTGCGAGTGCTGAAAGTCCTGGGCCTTTGCTGGCCAGGATGAACCAGCCCGTGGCGATAACGGCGGGCGGCAGAATGAGGCCCGCCTGGCTTGCGAGCGTCGACATACGTGCCGGACCCTTGGCCATCACCCAGGCCAATGTGCAGGCAATGACTGCCGTGGCAATCGCAAGCAAGAGACTGGTTACAAATGCCGTGAAGAATGCGCTCTGCAATGACAACGACATAATGCCTGATGCGACCAGTGAGGCCAGTGGAGGCAACAACAAGACCACGAGCAGCAGAATGAAAAAAGTATCCTGCAGCCTGGCAGCCATGGATTGCCCATCATAGCGATGAAGGACAAGGCGCAGCGCATCCTGCGTTTGCACGGGCGATGAAAAGCGCAGCACGCCGAGACCCAATGCGCCGCAGAGCGCGATCTGCACCAGGGCAAGGAGCGTGGCGCGGGCCGGATCGAAGTCAGAGCGCAGGGCCTGGTAGATGGCGACTTCGAGAGTTGTTGCCTGCGGCCCGCCACCAAGCGTCAAGACGATGGTGAAGCTTGCGGCACAGAGCAGGAAGACCAACAGGAGCGCACCAGGAAGGGCCTGGCGCAGTGCAGGCCAATCCACATGGCGGAGATGGGCGCTGCCGGAAAACCCCAACTGCGCGGCGAGGCGCAATTGTTCTGGCGGAATGGTGGTGAGGGCCGAAAGCGTCAGCCGCGCCACGAGCGGTGCATTGAAGAAGACATGGGCGAGGAGAATGCCCGTCAGCCCGTAAAGCGGAATGATATTCGCCAGGGGGCCTTGCGCACCAAATATGCCGATGATGCCCAACACGACCACGATAGCTGGAAGCGCCATAGGCAGCGCCAGCAGTCCAACCAACATTGCGCGGCCTCGGAACTGCCGCCGTGCCAAGGCAAAAGCTGCTGCGATACCAAGCACCGCGGAGATGGCGGTGGAAAGCAAGGCCTGCCACAAGGTGAAGGCAATGACGCGAAGCGTATAGGCGTCGAGCGTCTTTTCGCCCTCACCTATGCTAAGCCACGCAACCGGCAAGAGGCCCGCAAGGATGGCGATTGTGATCGCGACTAGAGCAACAGTTGCGCCCGTATTCTTCATCGAACACCTATGACCATGTCATGCCTGCGCAGGCAGGCATCCCGCTTCCTGTTGCCAAAGCGGGTTTCCCGCCTCTCGCCTTGGCGAAGCTGAAGCTTCGCTTCGGCGCAGCCAGGTCGCGGGAATGACGAGCTTGGTGGTAGTTGGCCTACTACTGAGTCTGTGCGTTCAGCCATTCGTCAATCCAGGCGCGGCGGTTATCAGCCACTTCCTCCGGTGAATAGAGCAGCGTTGTCTCCGGCTTTATCAATTCATTGAATGCATCCGGCAGTGGCGCGGAAGTTTCTCCTGCCGGGAACATCCAGTTGCCTTGCGGGATTTCATCCTGAAAACCCGGCTCCAGCATGAAAGCGAGGAACTTGCGGCCAAGCTCCTCTTCCGGCGATCCCTTGATCACGCCCGCCACCTCCACCTGCAGATAGTGGCCTTCGGAGAATGCAGCGGCCTTGTAGCGAGTGCTGTTCTCAGCGATCACATGATAGGCGGGAGACGTGGCGTAGGAAAACACCATGGGCGCCTCGCCCTTGGTGAAGAGCGCATAGGCTTCCGACCAGCCGGGCGTGACGGTGAGAATGCGCGGCTTCAG
>JBIOWL010000523.1:0-2350 GCA_044868645.1 Aestuariivirga sp. | reverse complement strand
CTCTTCTTTCGTCGGGCCGTTCCCTGTGAAGCGGCCAATCTCGGAATGCATGGGCCCGCCGATGATGCTGCCGCCTAAAGCTGCCGTGCAATCGAGCGCCCATTTGGCGCGTTCCAGCGCCGCCTTGCGTTCCGCCTTGTCAGCGGAAATGGGATTGTGCCCTGCCCCCAGCACGCTCACGGTGGTGACGCCCAACTGCAGTTTGGCAATGGCCTCGCCGAGCTTTGCATAATGGTCCGGCGTTCCCTCAAAGAGCGGAATCTCAATGCCGTCATAGCCCGTCTTTTTAAGGGTCCTGATTAGGGGCAGATGCTCCAGCGTCACATGGCCCGTCCACAATAACAGGCAGAATCCGTACTTCATTTATGACCCTCCAACTGATATACCAGATTGACACAGCCAAGAGTGGAGTCAATTCCACCGCGAAACATACCGAGGAGGAAATCATGAACAAGCCATTGTCCGCAACGCCCGTGCAAGCCGCCGCCTTCGGCCGCATGCAGCAATTGATGTCCACATCACCGGTCCCGTCGATCTCGACGGAACTGCTTGCAACGGCCGATGGCGAGCTCAACCGCGAGCTCAATTCGTTCCTCTTCGATCCGCCGGGAAACCCCGATCTCCTCAAGGGCAAGTGCATCGCCATCTGCTGCACCAATGGCGTCGAAGAAGTGGAAATCCTCGGGGCCCAGCGCTGGCTGACGGAGCACGGCGCCACTGTGCATATCGTCTCTCCCCGCATCGGTGAATTTCACCCCACGCTGGGGCTTCGCTTTCCGCCCATTTCAAAGACGCATGTGCTGGCGATCCGCCTCATGGAGAATGCCGGCTGGCTCAAGATCGACCGCTACATGGATGAGGCGAAGGTTGCGGATTATGACGCGCTGCTCCTACCCGGCGGCGCCTGGAACCCCGATGCGCTCCGCGCCGACAAGGATGCGCAGAATTTTGTGCGGGAGATGCACGCCTCGGGCAAGCCGACCTGCGCTATCTGCCATGGCCAATGGGTGATGGTGAGCGCCAAGATCCTCAAGGGCAAGAAGGCGACGGCGGTGTGGAATATCCACATCGATCTCGAAAATGCCGGCGCCACCGTGCTCGACGAGCCCTGTGTGGTCGATGGCAATCTGATCACCGCGCGCTTTCCTTACGACCTGCCGCGCCTGGTGAAGGCATTGGTGAAACAACTGGTCCCGCAGGCGGTTTAACACTTGCCTTTCACCCCTCTCCTTAAGAGCGGGGGGCAACTGCAAAGCTCATCAAACTTCTCGTCATCCCGGCGAAAGCCGGGACCCATTGAGGCCGTTTGGTTTGCAGATTGCAAATTGAAGTGATTCAGGGGTTCCCGTGTCGCGGGCTTCGCCCTTGCACGGGATGACGGTTGTTTTTCTCCCTCAAGGAAGGGGAGTTTTCTTTTTGCCGCGACGCCTTGGGCCTTGATGGGCCCGCGGATTTGCGCATAAGTGCCGCCATGTGCGCTTTGGCTGTTCGCCATTTTCTCGCAGTTCTGATGGTTGCTGCGTTTTGCATTTCGGCGCTTGCACCCGCCTTTGTGCCACAGGATGCGATGGCGGCCTCCACAATGACCGAGATGAGCGGAATGGAAAAACCGGACTGCGCGCCCTGCAAGGCCAGCGGTGATATGATGCCTCTGTGCGTGCAAATGCATTGTCTGGTGATACCTGCCGAACCCAATCTGCAGGGCGCAAAGATCACGGCAAACTCTGCCTTCACAACAAGCCCTCAGCCCGTTCCAAAAGCATATTCAACCTCTCCGCCTGTCCCGCCGATATAACTTCGCGCTCAACCGATCCTTAGCCGCCCTTGACAAGCGCCGGGGCAAAAGCATCCAATTGCGGAGTCATCCATGAACTTCTCCATTCACATTCCGCTGGCACTTGCCGCCAGCCTCATCGCCACAACAGGCACACTCAAGGCGGAAACTCTACAGCAGCTTGCGGGCCACACCCACTATCACGGCATCGCCTATGCGCGCTCAGGCGGTGCAAAGCTCCTGCTCGCCACCCACCACGGGGTTTTCGCAGTCGATGCAGCGGGTGAGGCCACGCAGGTTTCCCCACTCCATGACTATATGGGCTTTTCTCCCGACCCCGCCGACCCACTCGCCTATCATGCGAGCGGGCATCCTTCCACGGGCGGCAATTCCGGTCTCCTGAAATCAACGGATGGCGGCGGAAGCTGGCAGCATATATCCGATGGCCTGAATGGCCCGGTCGACTTCCATCAAATGGATGTCAGCGCCGCCGATCCAAAAACGATCTATGGCGGCTTTGGCAGCTTGCAGGTCAGTCACGATGGCGGCATCACCTGGACGATAGCCGGTGAGCTG
>JBIOWL010000522.1:0-2234 GCA_044868645.1 Aestuariivirga sp. | reverse complement strand
ACGGCCTACGCCACCGATGACGCACACTTCAAGGTGCCGGATCATTTCGGTGGCTGGGTGCAGGTAAAAGCCGAAAGCCTCGATCCGGATGTTCTGCTGCAGGCCCTGAAGGATGGACACTATTATGCCTCGCAAGGCCCGCAGTTCCATGACATCAGAATTGAAGGCCACGAGGTGATGGTTTCCTGCTCGCCGGTCGACACCATTGCCATTATCTGCGGCATCTCACGGACAGCGCAGGTTGTTGGCCGTGCCATCACCAGCGCCACATTGAGCCTCAAGAAGCTTGAGGATGGCTGGATGATGGAAAAAACCAGCCCCTGGTTCCGCGTGGTGCTGATCGATCACGCAGGCAAGCGCGCCTGGAGCAACCCGATCTGGCTCGACGGCAAGTGATTTGATCGACTACCTCCATCTTGCCTTGCTATTCGCAGGCGGCGTGCTGGGCGGCATGATCAACGTGCTGGCGGGTGGCGCCGGTTTCATGACATTTCCGCTGCTTCTTGCCGCGGGGCTTACGGAAATGCAGGCGAACGCTGCAAACTTCGTGGCGCTGTTTCCCGCCAATGTGGTTGGCACGGTGGTCTACCGCCGCGAAATCGCAACGGTCCGAGATCATCTCGCCACACGGCTCATCCTTGCTGCGGCGGGTGGCATTTTCGGTTCCCTACTCTTCGTGTGGCTCGGAGCCGAAGTCTTTAAGCGCGTAATCCCCTGGCTCCTGATCTTTGCTACATTCTCCTTTGCGCTCGGGCCTTCCATCAAGCGCTGGCTGGAGCGGCATCAGGACTTCGATGTCTCGCGCTGGCTGTGGCTGTCCTTCGCTCTTGAGTTTCTCGTCTATCTCTATGGCGGATATTTTGGCCTCGGCATGGGCATCATCCTCCTCGCCATCCATTCCATCTTCAGCCACATGACGATCCACCAGGCCCAGGCGCTGCGCAACGGCACCATCGCGCTGATGACGATGATCAGCATCAGCGTCTTTGCATCGACAGGTCTCATTCCGTGGTTTGCCTCCTTCGTGATGATGGCAGGCGTAGTGGTGGGCGGCTATGTCATGGCCCATATTGCCCGCCGCATGCCGCATGATGTGGTGCGCACCGCCATCCTTTGCTGGTCGATCGTCATGACCGCGATTGCCTTCTGGCGGTACGCATAGTTGCAACCTCCACTCTCGCTATACAATTGCAGCGCATCGTGATTGCGATTCACAGCAGCTGGGCGTGTTCCTCGAGGTTGTTGCGGGCCGTCTCCAAGGCCTGACGAAAGGTGAAGGCCCCGCCAAACAGGGCCCGGCTGGTGATCACACCTGCGATGTTCGGCAGATAGGCCAGGGTGGATATGTCGTCGAGCGACTTGACAACGCCGCTGGCAATGACGGGCGTGCGAAGCTTCGAGGCAAGTGCCGTCGTGTGGGCCATGGTGCTTTCCGGATGGTCCTCGTCCCTGTCGATGTCGGTGTAGATGATGGCGGCAAGCCCCGCATCATCGAACTGTTTAGCAAATTCAGTAGGAGTGAAGTCGGTGGCCTCCGTCCAGCCTTCTATGGCGACGCGCCCGCCACGGGCGTCAATGCTGACAACCACGGCATCGGGATAGGCATTGGCAGCCTGCTTGACCAGATGCGGATACTTGACGGCGGCCGTGGCGATCACCACCCTGCCAGCGCCTGCTTCCATCCAGCCATGAACCTTGTCGAGAGAGCGGATGCCGCCTCCCACCTGCACCGGGCAACTGGCCTTGCGTATGATCGTGCGAATGAGGTCGCTGTTGTGTCCCTGGTTGAACACGGCATCAAGATCGACAACGTGAAGCCACTGGGCGCCCTCCGCTGCAAGTTCGCGCGCCGCCTCCACCGGATCGATGTCATAAATGATGGGACTGTCCATGCGGTTGCGCCTCAGATTGACCAGCCTGCCTTGGCGCAATTCAAGATCGGGATAGATGATCATGGCGATCGCCTCCTGCCCCTACAGCAGCTGGCGGTCAATTGACCGCCGAAAAGCTGCTGTAGCACTTTGAATTGGCGCATCTTCCGCTTCGCAGGCGTTTCCACCTGCTCGCCCGATGCGCTGAAAAAGCATAGCGCGGGAAGAAAGAAAATGAAATCGCCAGCACGTTGCGGGGCAACAACGTAGAGCTGACTGGTTACGCCGACTTTCACGGCCCCTGGGGACATGCTATGGCCGCCCGGAAGACTCAAGGTACGCCCATGATGAAGAAGACGCGCT
>JBIOWL010000521.1:0-2700 GCA_044868645.1 Aestuariivirga sp. | reverse complement strand
CAGCAAGGTCAAGGGCGACAATGTCGGCTTCTATCTCGCCGGAAATCTGACGACACTGCAGTTCTCGGGAAATGCCGACATAAACTTTTCGGGATCGCTCAAGGATGAAATGGCTGGGCTGCTTTTCTTTGAATCACGCAACGCCAGCAAGGGCCGGAACCACAGGATTGGTTCGAGGAATGCTCACACGCTGACGGGAACGATCTACATGCCGCGCGGCAATCTTCTGATCGATCCGGGCGCCAATGTTGCTGCTGGTTCGGCTTATACAGTGATCATCGCGCAGAACCTCAGACTCGATAAAGGCCCCGAGCTAACGCTCAATACAAACTACGACGAAACAAATGTGCCTATTCCTGCGGGTATCCGGTCGAGCAGCCAGATTGTGCTCACCGAGTAGATGAAACGAAGAAACCCGCAATTCAGCGGGTTTTTGTTCCTTAGATCCGCTGACGCTCTTACGGCCGCCAATAGGTAAACCAGTCGGAAATCTCTGCGCTCTCGAAATTGCCGCGCATATCGATCAAGGGCGAGGGCTCCGTTGCCGAAATCCTCATAAATATGAATAAGCCCGATGCGAGCTAAACCTTGCCGCCATCTGGGCTTGATCTTTGCAGGCGCTGTTGCCATGCCCTTTCGCAATGGCTTCGAAATCCTACATTATCGGCATTGATACAGGCGGCACCTACACAGATGCGGTGGTGATCGACCGGCAGCAGCACAGGATCCTTTCTTCGGCAAAGGCGCTCACCACCAAGGGGGACCTTTCGCTTGGCATCAGCGAAGCCATGGCGCGCGCTGTTGCAGCATTGAACGGCACGGTCAGACCTTCAGATATTTCCCTTGTTTCAGTCTCGACGACGCTTGCGACCAATGCCGTGGTGGAAGGCCATGGTGGTGCCGTTGCCTTGGTACTGATCGGCTTTGATGACGCCATGGTGGATCGTACGGGCATTTCGCGCGCCTTTCCTGGCATGCCACTCATCAGAGTGGTGGGCGGTCATGACCACAATGGCGATGCGGTGCAGAGGCTGGACGAGACCGCGCTGCGTTCCTTACTCGCTGGAATGAAGGGCGAGGTTGGAGCCATTGCCATTGCATCAACTTTTGCAGTCCGGAACAATCAACATGAAGTGGCAGCGCGCGCCGTCGTCGATGAAGTGCTTGGGATTCCTGTCACGCTTTCAAGTGAGCTATCGCAAGCGCTTGATGCGCCGCGGCGGGCGCTGACGGCGGTTCTCAACGCGCGGCTGATCGGACATATTTCCCGGCTTATCGCCGCCGTGGGACGGGCCATGAAGGGACTTGGCATCGATGCAAAGCTGATGATCATGAAGGGTGACGGCACGCTTGCCTCGGCGGAGAGCGTTGCCATGCGGCCCATCGAGACAGTGCTCTCGGGTCCGGCGGCAAGTCTTGTTGGCGCGAAGTGGCTTTCGGGCCTCGATGATTTCCTGATGTCCGACATGGGCGGCACGACAACCGATGTCGGCATTCTGGAAAAAGGACGTCCGCTGGTGGCGGCGGAAGGCGCGGAAGTGGGCGGCTGGCGCACCATGGTCAGCGCCATTGACGTGAAAACCATCGGCCTTGGCGGCGACAGTGAGGTGACAATCGGCCTCAACGGCGAAATCGGCATCGGGCCGCAGCGCGCTGTCCCGGTGTCGCTGCTGGCAGACCGCTTTCCGGAAGTTGTGACACTGCTGGAAGCGGATCTTGCAGAGACCGAAGGCGGCTCGCTGCTGGGCAGATTTGTGGTGTTGCCCTTCGGGAAGGACGATAGGCCGGAATCTCATGGCCTCAGCGCAAGGGAAAACGAATTGCTGACATTGATTGGAGAGCGGCCCACGCCTTTGCGAAAGATTGCTGTATCGAGCGCGGCCCAGCGGGCGCTCAATGGCCTGCGCAAGAAGGGATTGGTGCAAGTCTCGTCCTTCACGCCGTCAGATGCGGCCCACTTGCTCAGGTTTCAGAACAACTGGAGCAGGGAAGGTGCTGTTCTTGCAGCGAAATTATTGGTGCGATTTCGCACTATGAAGGCCGCAAATGATGTGGCTCTTGAAAATTTCTGCCGCGAAGTCTGGGCGGCGACCGTAAAGAAGTCGGCGCGCATCGTGATTGAAACGGCACTTGGTGGTGTTCAAGACAATTCGCAATTGATCGACGCGGTGTGCCGGGGGGCGCCTGTTGTTGGTCGCGCTCAGGTGAACATTGTTCCGCGCCTTCCCATCGTTGCCGTGGGTGGGCCGGTGCGTGTCTACTACGAGGAAGTGGGAAGAAGGCTCGGCGCGAAAGTGGTGTTTGCGCCCTATTGCAATGTTGCAAATGCGGTCGGTGCGGCCTCGGCGCTGGTGGCGGACCGCGTGACTGTCACAGTCGAAGGCGATGGCAATGGTCTTTTCCGCATGCATGGCGGCGGACAGTCAACCATGTTCGGCAACGGAACGCAGGCGCTGGCAGAAGCTCAAGTCCTTGCAGAAAAGATCGCAATAGAAGAGGCACTCCATCGCGGAGCGCGCGACCCGAAAGTCTCAATCGAGATCACGAAGTCTTATCTTCCTGATGCACAGGTCGACGACGGCCTCCTCACAGCAACCGTCATCGCCGAAGCCATCGGAACGCCGAACTAACTATTCAGCCGCTGCCCTGAGGGCGCTGTTGGTGCCGAGGCTGTCGCGGATGTGCTGCGACAAGGCCATG
>JBIOWL010000520.1:0-2310 GCA_044868645.1 Aestuariivirga sp. | reverse complement strand
CGTCTATGTCGATACCTATGAAGGCGCCAAGGCGGAAGCGGGCGATCTCCTTCAGGCAGAAGCTGAGGGCAAGTTCAGCTTCAGGGCGGTGAAGGGCGACCTCGCTGAACTCTGCCGGGGCAAGGTCCGGGGCCGCCAGAACGCTGCTGAAGTCACCCTCTTCAAATCCTGCGGCACGGCGCTGGAAGACCTCGCCGCCGCCATCATGGTGCATTTGCGTAGTTGAGGCCCAGCGCATCGGACGAGCAAGTGGAATCACTTGCGAGAGGAAAGATGCGCCAAGTTCAAAATACTGGAGCAGCTTGTCGACGGTCAATTGACCGTCGGCTGCTCCAGCCGCTATCAGGCGGCCCATGAAGGTCTCCAATCCCATCTGTGTCGCCCTCGATACGCCCGAGGTTGAGCGCGCGACGGCGCTCGCGCGCATGCTCAAGCCGCACATCGGCTATCTCAAGATCGGCATGGAGTTCTTCTATGCCCATGGCAATACGGGCTACGAGGCCGTGGCACGGGAAGGCGTTCCCATCTTCCTCGATCTCAAGCTTCACGACATTCCCAACACGGTGGAACAGGGCCTGCGCTCGCTCATGCGGCTTTCCCCCGCCCCCGCCATCATCAATATTCACGCCCAGGGTGGTAGAGCCATGCTGGAAGCGGCGCGCGAGGCCGTTCCCGCTTCAACGAAACTGATTGCTGTAACGGCGCTCACCAGCCTTTCCGATGAAGATTGCGCTGCAACAGGCCACAATCTCGGCGCTGCAGCCCTTGCCGAAAAACTGGCGCAGCTTGCCCACCAGGCAGGCCTTGATGGCATTGTCTGCTCGCCGCAGGACTTGCCGAATATCCGCGCAGCACTACCGCGATCCTTCCTGACGGTAGTTCCCGGCATCAGGCCAGAGGGTACAGGCGCGCAGGATCAGAAGCGCATCGCCACGCCAAAAGCTGCTATCATTGCAGGCGCCGATATTCTGGTGATCGGCCGCGCCATAACGGGCGCTGCCGATCCCCTGCGCGCGGCGCAAGATATAGTGGCGAGTCTTGCATGAGCACTCAGGTCAAAATTTGCGGGCTTTCAACGCCGGATACCATGGAAGCAGCCCTTGCCCATGGCGCAGACTTCGTGGGCCTCAACTTCTTCCCGCCCTCACCCCGCTATGTCACGCCTGCCAAGGCCTCAACCCTGGCCGCCATGGCCCGCGGCCGCACCAAGATCGTGGCCCTGGTGGTCGATGCCGATGATGCCCTGCTCAAAGATATTGCCGATGCCGTCAAGCCCGACTACTTCCAGCTCCATGGCAGCGAAACGCCAGAGCGTGTAACCGCCATCAAGGCCATGACCGGCAAGCCAGTCATCAAGGTCATCAAGGTGGGTGGCCCCGAAGACGTGAGCCTGGCCACGGACTTTGTCGATGTGGCGGACCTACTGCTTTTCGATACCAAAGCTCCTGCCTCTCTCAAGAATGCCCTTCCCGGCGGCAATGGCATTCCCTTTGACTGGTCCCTGTTGGAAGGAAAGCGTGGTTTCATGCTCTCGGGCGGCCTCAACCCCGCCAATGTGGCGGAAGCCATCCGCATCACCAGTGCACCCATGGTTGATGTCTCTTCCGGCGTTGAAAGCACCCCCGGAAAGAAGGAGATTAACCTCATCGCAAAATTCATTGAGGCGGCCAAGGCTGCCCGCTAAGACCAATCCCCATGAACAATATTGAGCCCAATTCCTTCCGCACGGGCCCCGACGAAAAGGGCCTCTTCGGCATTTATGGCGGCCGCTTTGTCGCCGAAACCCTGATGCCGCTGATCCTTGAATTGGAGCAGGCCTACAAGGATGCCAAGGCCGATCCCGCCTTCCAGAAGGAAATGGACGGCTTCCTCGAACACTATGTGGGAAGGCCTTCGCCGCTCTATTTTGCCGAGCGCCTGACCGAGCACCTTGGTGGCGCAAAAATCTACTTCAAGCGCGATGAGCTCAATCATACCGGTGCCCACAAGATCAACAATGTCATGGGCCAGATCCTGCTCGCCCGCCGCATGGGCAAGAAGCGCATCATCGCCGAAGCCGGCGCTGGCCAGCATGGCGTTGCCACCGCCACAGCTTGCGCGCGCTTCGGCCTCGATTGCGTCGTCTATATGGGCGAGGTCGATGTCGAGCGGCAGAAGCCGAACGTCTTCCGCATGAAGCTCCTGGGAGCCGAGGTCCGCCCGGTCTCCTCCGGGTCGCGCACCCTGAAGGACGCCCTGAACGAGGCGCTGCGCGACTGGGTGGCCAATGTCGAGAACACATTCTATTGCATCGGCACGGTTGCGGGCCCG
>JBIOWL010000519.1:0-3648 GCA_044868645.1 Aestuariivirga sp. | reverse complement strand
CGCCCGGCGGCAGCGTGATTCTCTCAGGTCTCACGCGTGACCAATTGCGTTGGATTTCTGCCTGCTACCGGGCGCGGGGACTGATTCCGGTGACCACGGTCAGAATCGAAAACTGGGTGGCCATCGCACTACAGAAGACAGGAAGAAAAGCAAAACGCCTGAAGCATGGCTCCAGGCGTTTCAATGTCAGTGCTGCAGCTCCCGGATGGGAACTGGATCAATGACGGGTTCGTTTTACCTGCCCCAAACAGCGCGGGAGATGTCGTGGCGCTTCAGGCCGATGTCAGCCAAGAGCCGGTCATCTAGCTGGCGAAGCTGGCGCTCGGCATTGGAGCGGGCAAAATAGGTCTTGATGGTGCCCATCAAGCCCGGACGGGCCTGGAGGGAATGGTTGCGAAGGGTTTCGCGGGTCAGGGTGATCGTGGTCATTTTCTTACTCCAGTCTTTGCGGCAGGCTCTCGCCTGTGAAAATCTTTGTGCGTTGCACAACGCATGAGCCGGATGTAGGGGGCCGAACCTCTGAAAACCAGCGCCACTCCCGAAGGAATCCATGCACAATTTGCATGACTTCATTCATCTTCCGTTAAGGAAGGTGAAACGGACTGAAATGATGGTTATCTAATTGATTTGTCGTAGTAATCATGCACAGAATTTAGTCGGCCAGAGCCGTTGCTCAGAGATGCGGCAATGCCAGATTGGGCCAATTTCCGGGTCCACCTATGCAGATTCAGTGTATTATGTAAGGCAGTTTATGCTGCGCCGCAAAAGAAATGCCCGGACAGGCCGGGCAGCTCCAGTTTGTCAATGGTCGGAACGGTTACGACGAAACAACGAGTTCGCCGGCCGAGGTTCGGCCGGTACGCTTGTCTGTGACGAGTTCGAAGGAGAGCTTCTGGCCGTCCTTCAAGCCCTTCAGACCAGCGCGTTCCACCGCAGAGATGTGCACGAAAACATCCTTGCCGCCGTCGTCCGGCTGGATGAATCCGAAGCCCTTCTGCGTGTTAAACCATTTCACTGTGCCAGTGGCCATATAGGTAAGTCCTTGAGTAGCGTTGCATAAGGCTTGTGGGGGAGCTGGTGAGACGACCGCACAAACCGCCTCGAAAGAAAGGAAGTAGCGTGGTGCGAACTGCTCAAGCAGAGGGCGGCCCAGCATACGGCCAACTATCGATATGCGACAATATGACAAGGATGGGGCCAGCTTGCAAGCTATTTTGGGCCAGATGCCGTCGAACACCTGTTTGCATCGCAGCACATTCGTAAGTTAATGAGTAAAAAAGCAATGCAAAGAGATACTTCAATCATGCTTTCCCGTTTCGTGGCTTTGCGCGCCGAACTCAAACGGCAGAAACTCGATGCCTTCATTGTTCCGCGTCAAGACGAATTCCAAGGAGAATATGTTGCGGCCTATGCCGAGCGCCTGAAATGGATCTCGGGATTTTCAGGGTCCTGGGGTGTTGCCGTCATCGGCCTTAAGACGGCAGCCATTTTCGTCGATGGCCGTTATACGCTGCAAGTGAAGCACGAGGTTGACGGCAAAGCATTCCAATTCCATCACCTGATGACATCGCCGCCAACAGACTGGATCGCCAAGTCATTCAAGAAGGGCGCGCGTGTTGGTTACGATCCGCGCATCCTTTCCATGGCAGACGCCAAACGTTATTCCGCCGCATGCGAGAAAGCGAAACTCAAGCTGGTTCCCGTCAATCGCAATCCGATTGATGTCATATGGAAGGGCCAGCCTCAGCGCCCTGCAAGTCCAATCGTGGACCATCCGCTGAAATATGCTGGGCAAAGTGTTGCGCAAAAACTCAAAGGCATCCGCAGCTCATTGAAAGAGAAAAACGCGGATGCTGTCATCCTCGCCGATCCCACAAGCGTTGCCTGGGCCTTTAACCTGCGTGGGAACGACGTGCCGTTCACGCCGGTTGCACTTTGCTATGCGATGATACCGATGACGGGCAAGGCGCATCTGTTCGTTGACGGCAAGCGCCTCTCCACAGCATTGCAGAAATCAATCAAAGCGCATGCGGCCAGTAGTGGCGCAAATGTCGATGGAGTGCTGACATCTCTCGGCAAGCGCAAGGCCAAGGTGATGCTTGATCCTATTGCCGCGCCCGATCATTTCCGCCTCGCCCTGCGGAAGGCGGGTGCCACAGTCATCGAGCAGCCCGACCCCTGCATGCTGCCCAAGGCGATGAAGAACGGGATCGAGCAGCAGGGCGCGCGTGAAGCGCAACTGCGTGACGGCGCGGCGCTCAGCAATTTCCTGTGCTGGCTCGATAATGCCGCGATGCCCGGAAAGCTCAGCGAAGGCGAAGCAGCAAATAAGCTCCTGGCCTTCCGGCAGGAGAACAAGGAACTCCGAGATCTGTCATTCGAGTCAATTTCTGCGGCGGGGCCGAACTCCGCCCTGCCCCACTATCATGCCCATGGCAATGGCCGCAGGCTGGCGTTGAACAGCATCTATCTCATCGATTCCGGCGGACAATATCCAGACGGCACGACGGACGTCACACGCACGGTGATTATTGGCAAGCCAAATGAAGAGATGTGCGACCGCTTCACCCGCGTGCTCAAAGGAATGATTGCGGTATCGCTGATCCAATTCCCTGAAGGAACGACGGGCGCCCATCTCGATGCGCTGGCGCGCGCTGCATTGTGGAAGGCAGGACTCGATTTCGATCACGGCACGGGCCATGGCATCGGCTCATACCTCTCGGTGCATGAGGGGCCACAGCGCATCAGCAAGACGGGCAATGCGGCGCTCAAGCCCGGCATGATCATTTCCAACGAGCCGGGCTACTACAAGACGGGGCACTTTGGCATCCGCATCGAGAACCTGCTGCTGGTCACCGCGCCACAAAAAGCCAAAGGTGGTGAACGTGCCATGCTAGGCTTCGAGACATTGACCTTCGCGCCCATCGACCGCCGTCTTATCGATACGCACTTGCTCACACGCGAAGAGCTGCATTGGGTTGATACCTATCACGCCGAGGTCTGGTCGAAGCTGCAGAACCGGGTCAGCGCGGCAACGAAACCGTGGCTCAAAGAGGCCTGTGCGCCGTTCAACTGAAGTTGCGCAGCAACGCAACAGTCGCCACGCCTGCTGCGATTGTTACCAGCAAGGGCAAGCGCAGCATGGCCGAGGCAAAGGCGACGGCGGCGCCTGCCCATTCGATCCAGGTTCCGAGGAAGACTGACGGTGCAATCACGGCCATCAAGATGGCTGGCGGCACGGTATCCATGGCTGCCTTGGCTCTGCCCTTCACCTCGCGCCCGCGCAGGAAGAGATAGCCGGAGACGCGCGTTGCATAGGTCGCAAGACCCATAGCCAGAACAGCAATGAGAAAGGCGGGATCGATCGTAAAGGCACTCATGGTGCCTCCTCTTCGCGCCATGTGATAACGGCAAGCGCCATGCCCGCCACGCCACCGGCGATGATGTACCAGGCGCCGGGCAGCCACAGTTTGGCAAGGCAAGCCGTCACCGCACTTGCGACAAGAATGGCCCCGGTACGCGGCCCCTTCCAGAACCCCGCCAACACGCCAATGAAGATGCCGGCAAAGGCAAAATCCAAGCCAAAGCGCGCGCCATCGCCCAGCAAGTTGCCGACACTTGCTCCGATGGCGCTGAACAACACCCAGT
>JBIOWL010000518.1:0-4597 GCA_044868645.1 Aestuariivirga sp. | reverse complement strand
AGGCACCCCTTGCCATTCCAGGCCTCAATGGCCTGCATCACATCACGATTTGGCGGCATTGGCGTACCATCAGGCGCTCGATCATGTACGGGGCCTTGCACCTGATCGAACACGAAGACCGATGGCCAGCGGTGATGATGAACGGGCTCTACTTCCTCTGGCGGAAGCGTGATCTCAAGAACGCGCAAGTTCTCATTTTCAAAAAGCACCTTGTGGTGTTTCGGCGCGGCAATGACGGCATCCAGAGTGGGATCCCATTCTGCCGGATTTGTTATGTCATGACTGTCTCTCATCGAAAAAACTCCCATCTCAAGCAGAAGGTTTATCGGAATTTGGATCGATCCAAAGCCACGCTCTCACTTTCTACAGCTTCCGTCAAGGATTTTTTGGATCGATCCAAACTTTGCTGTATAAGGGGAACACAGCCGGGGAGCGGCTCTGCGAGGATTGGATGGCAGTCAGACTCATTGATGTCGCACGAGCGGCGAAAGTCTCGCGCAGTACGGCTTCCAATGTCTTCAGCAATCCAGAGCGCGTGCGGCAAAGCCTGCGCGAGCGCGTTCAACTAGCGGCAAAAAAACTGGGCTATCTCGGCCCCGATCCCAAGGGCAGGATTCTCCGCGCCGGGAAAGTCAATTCAATAGGTGTCGTCTCACCCGGGCTATGGGGCGTAGCAGACTCACTTCGCAATCCTGTCTTTTCTCAATTTCTCCTGGGCGTTGCCCAAGCCTGTGATGAGGCAGGCGCAAGCATGGTAATTGTGCCCGACAAGCCGGGTAATGCAGGCATCAGGACGGCGCTTGTTGATGGCTTCATTTTCGGCCGCACAGAGCATCTCAATCAACTGGAACCGGCCCAGCTCCGCAGGCTGCCTTTTGCTGTTGTCGATTATAATGCGGGGCGAGGCATCAACTCGGTGCAGGTCGATGCCAGGGCAGGGGCAAAAGCTGCCGCCCAGCATTTGCTTGACCTCGGCCATAGTCGGTTTGGCATCCTGTCCTTCCTGCGCGGCATGGGCCCGGCGCGCGTCTTTCCGCCGGGCGCGGGCCGCCCGCAATCCATGGCAGGCATGGCGATAGATCAGGAAAAGCTCCAAGGCTACGCCGAGGCCTTCAAGGAGGCCGGCATCAACATTGACGATGTCCCGATTGTCCAGGCCGAACCCTGGGATGAGCGCGCGGCAGGAGTGATGCTCGACGAAGCAAGAGGAGCAACAGCCATTCTTTCCATGGCGGTGATGCAGGCCATCGCGTTGATAAGGGAGGCTGAGCGTCGGGGCATCAATGTTCCTGCCGACCTCTCGGTCGTCGGCTTCAATGACACTCCTGAAGCAGCCTTGTGTACACCCCCGCTGACGACAGTTGATTCATGCACAATGGAGAAGGGCCGCCTTGCCGCCCAATTGGTTTTGGCCGGCGGAGAGGGCAAACGCAGGGTGCTGCAGCCGAAGCTTGTGGTGAGAGGTTCGACCGCATCGCCTCCTTCCCGATCCGCGTGAGAGGCGGCTGCGCGTAGCGGCCAATTAACGGTATTTCCAAGTCCGGCGTCTAGCCCCACGAAACACAGAGCCCCGGCTATGTTGCCGGGTTTTGATTGCACGGCCCTCCCGCAGATTTGCGCATTTTTACAATCAACCGGCTCGCCGCGCGTCTAGTTAGAGGCCATCGCAACTGCCTCACGGAGACCAAAATGAACCGCCGGCAATTCGCCAGCAGCCTCGCCGCCGCAACTCTGCTGAACGCCATCACAACCCAACCCGCCTCATCAAAGGAGAACTCTGCCATGACCCAACCGACGCCATTCCGCATCTCCATTCCGGATGAAGAGCTCGCCGATCTCAAGACCCGGCTCCAACGTACCCGCTGGCCGGATGAGCCTGCGGATGCAGGCTGGGCGCTTGGAACGAATCTCGCCTACATGAAGTCGCTGACCGATTACTGGATCAACGGCTATGATTGGCGCAAGGCTGAAGCCAGCATCAACGCTTTTTCGAATTTCAAGATCACTATCGATGGAATCGATCTGCACTTCATCCATCAACCCTCCAAAAAGAAGGACGCCACTCCGCTGCTTTTGTTGCATGGCTGGCCGGACACTTTCTACCGCTACCACAAGGTGATCGCCTCGCTCTCCGAAGACTTTCACGTTGTCGTGCCATCGATCCCGGGAACCGGCTTCTCCGGCCAAAAAGCTTTGCCAATGGATCAGGTGGCCGACATCTTTGCAAAGCTGATGAACGATGTGCTGGGATATCCAAAATTCATCGCCGCTGGCGGTGACGGTGGCTCCATCATTTCCATGTCACTCGCCCGGCGCCATCCGGAAAATCTCTTGGGCTATCATGTGACGGATGTGGGCTATCCAGATCATGCCACCGATTTCGCTTCCCTTAGCCAGCCGGAACAAGCTTATGCGGGCGCGATCCAAAACTGGTTCTTCACCCATGGGGCTTTCAACCTTGTGCAAGCCACCAAGCCGCAAAGCTTGGCCTTTGCCATGAATGACTCACCTGTGGGTCTCGCAGCATGGATCATGAGTTTCATGGGAGGCATGGGCCTGGGCGATGAATCAGACAAGCGCTTTGGCCGCGACGCCTTGATCACAAATATCATGATTTACTGGCTGACTCAGACTGCAGCCTCGTCCTTCCGTGTGTACAGCCAGAATGCCCAGCAACCGCCGACCATTAAGGGCAAGAACACCAATGTCCCCGTTGCCGTCGCAACCGAGGCGCCAATTCCTGGCGGCGTTCGGCTGCCGCGGGAGTGGGCCGACCGCCAGACGTCCGGCAATGTCGTTCAGTTCCATGACATGGAACATGCGGGACACTTCGCGGCCTGGGAAGATCCGGATTTCTTCATGGGAGATATCCGGGCATTTGCCGATCTCCTCAAAAAGTGACACACACTTTTCACCTCGTCAGCGCCGGGCAAGCCCTTCTTGTCCGGCGTTCAGATTTTGTGAACATCTTCCAGGTTTGAGGGCAAGTGCCCCATGATTTTCTTAATGGACTTAATCATGTGCGGTTGATCAGAATAACCGAGCTCTGCTGCAACAGCCGCAGGCCTGTCTCCGCCCTTGAGACGGCGCACTGCGTCCTGCGCCCGCCGGATCAATTCAAAGTCTTTCTGCGTGATGCCGGTGGTTTTCTTGAAGTGCTGCTGCACGGTGCGCCGGGATGCGGCTTTTGGCTTGGCGGTGAAGGCCTTTGCAACCACGTCATCGGACTTGAGGAGCCCTGCCGTCACCATCTGGTCGGTGAGCTCCTCTGCATTTTCAAAGCTGGGTAGCGGCAACCTGACACCGTCCAGGATGAAACAGTCCTCATCGACAGGAAGAAACCGCAGCATCGGTCCTGTTCTCACCTCCTTGTCCTGGCTGAGATAGACATGGGCGGCAAATGAAATGACAACGGAGTGCTCGCCTTCATTGTAGGGAACGTCGACAGGCTCCGTTGCCTGCCCCGTGAGGAAAACCAGGCGCTCGCCTTCAGGCGCCACGCTGAGGATCAAGTCCCATGACCCGTCAGGTGTGGCTCTGTAAATGCCGTCGCTGAGACACACTGTTTGCCAGATTGTGTCGATCCATGGATGGGCGGAGCTTCGGCGGACATGTTTTTGAACCATGATGGCTGATACCACCGGGCGCATACGGCAACAATTTGTCTCGGGCGTGATTTCGGGCCTTGGTAGCTCCGGTTACGCATATCTCCTGATCCGCGGAACCAGCACGATAGTTGTGATGATAAGCGCGATGATGACAAGGATGCCGCTTTCCCCGCCGATATATTCCATGGTCTCTGGACGCTCAGCTTTGATCACTTCCGAACCCAGGTTCCAGACAATATTGAAGACGCCATGGGCAATGGCCACGGGCCAGACGCTCCCAGTCCATAACCTCAGAAAACCGAAGAAGGCGCCGGCGAGCGTGAGCGTCACGAGAAAGAGCGGCACCACGATCATCGGATTGCCATCGGCATGGTAGTAGGAAGTCATCAGCATCAGCGGCAGGTGCCATATACCCTGCAGGAAGCCCACGACAAACACGGCTGTCATCGCGCCAAGACCTAAGAGTTTTGGCAGCATGTAGCCGCGCCAGCCAATTTCCTCGCAGAAAGCAAAGCCGATGCTGATGAAAAGGCCCGCGCCAACATTGGCTGCCATCTGCAGCGCGCTCTTGTCACCCCCAGGTCCATGAAGTGACCCCAAGCCCATCACGATCAGGATCGCGTTGCAGATCACGAGAACGGCGGCAGGAAAGAGGATCGCAACCCACCAGCCTTCAAAGCCAGCCGTGAACAGACCAAGCGAGCGCCAGCCTTCCTTCGACCAGCCTTCACGCGTGATGATCATCATCATGATGAGCACGGAAGCAATCGACGTCAGCATCGAGAGAGGCGGGCTTGCTTCTCCGAAGGTGCCGGGGTTGGCCGCAATTACAAAAACAAGGATGAAAGCAATCACATAGAAGGTGACAGCCTTGGCCGGCAAAGAGAGATTGGAGAACATCTCAAACCGGGCCCGCTTTGCGGCCCAATTGCGGGCCATGCCACCAATAGATGAGCGCCGCCCAGGCCACATAGAAGATCATCAGGAAA
>JBIOWL010000517.1:0-3025 GCA_044868645.1 Aestuariivirga sp. | reverse complement strand
CTCGCCACCATCCGCGCCGGGCACAAGCATTTCGCGCGTGTGGGCAAGCCCAATCCCCGCATCGCTGTTGCAGGCCTTAACCCGCACTGCGGCGAGAATGGATTGTTCGGCGATGAGGATGACAAGGCCATTGCTCCCGCTGTTGCACAGGCCAAGGCCGAAGGCATCAATGTGGTAGGGCCAGTATCTGCCGACACACTATATTACCGCGCCTATCATGGCGCCTTCGATCTTGTTGTCTCGCAATATCACGACCAGGGCCATATCCCCATGAAGCTCGTTGCCTTCGACACGGCCGTCAATGTCTCCATCGGCCTGCCCATTGATCGCGTTTCGGTTGATCACGGCACGGCTTTCGACATTGCAGGCACGGGCAATGCCAAGCACATCAACATGCTTCACGCCATTTCCTATGGCCGCAAGCTGGCGGCCACACGGAACCTCAGATGAGCATTCGCGGAGTCTTTTGTGCAGCCGCAACGCCCGTCAGTGATGCGGGCGAAGTCGATACGGCATGTTTCATAAAACATGCCAGGAGCCTGATCGCTGACGGCTGCACCGGCGTGGCCCTGCTCGGCACGACGGGCGAGGCAAACTCCTTCTCCATTTCGGAGCGCAAGAGCCTTCTCGAAGCTGCCCTTGCAGCGGGCATTGCGCCTTCGCAACTCATGCCCGGCACCGGCCATTGCGCCATTCCCGATACGATCGGGCTCACGCGCCATGCGCTGTCGCTTGGCGTCACCAAAGTGGTGATGCTGCCGCCCTTCTATTACAAGAACGTCTCGGACGATGGCGTGTTCAACGCCTATGCCCGTATCATCGATGGCATCGCTGACGACCGGCTGCGCGTCATCCTCTATCACATCCCGCAAATGTCGGCGGTGCCCATCAGCTTTGCGCTGATCGAGAAGCTCCTTGCGGCCTATCCGAAGATTGTCGTCGGCATCAAGGATTCCGCTGGTGACTTATCGAACATGCTGTCCTTGGTGAAAACCTTCCCCGGCTTCACGGTGCTGGCAGGCGCCGATCCCCTGATGAAACCGCTGCTTGAAGCGGGTGGCCATGGCTGCATTACCGCCACATCCAATCTGATCGGCAAGCAACTGGCCACCGTCTTTGCGCACTACACAGATGCATCAATGACAAAAGAAGTCGAAGCTGCACAGAACCATATTGTGGCGATGCGTAACATCTCGAACAAATTCGTTCAGATACCTTCCGTCAAGGCGCTTCTCGCCCATCGCTACAGCGATGACGCCTGGGCCAATGTGCGCCCGCCTTTGGTGAAGCTGACAACGGCGCAGCGTGCCGAACTTGTCAGCGCCATGGAAACCCTGTCGCCGCCATGACCGCAGTCGCGCAAACCACACCATCCATCACTGACAGGATGGATGGCCTCCTCCGCCTCGTAGAGGCCAATCGCTGGGATGCTTTCATTCCATCGCCATCGCCGCAGAATCATGCAGCCTTTCTATCCCGGCTGCCAGGAGGCGAGCTGGCCTGCGTCTGGTTTGGCGGTTCAATGGAAGGCATGCCGGATATCTCCATCCACATGTCGGTGCTGGACGAGAAAGCATCACGCTGGTCACCCGCCACGGTGCTGATCGATGATCCAGGCCGCTCGGAACAGAACCCCGTATTGTTCAATGCGCCCGACGGAAAAGTCTGGCTGCTCTACACCTCGCAACTGTCAGGCAATCAGGACACATCGGTGGTACGGCGGCGCATATCGGCCGATGGCGGCAAGAATTTCGGCCCTGCCGAAACCATGATCGCCGATGCCGGCACCTTCATCCGCCAGACCATTGTTACCATGTCAAATGGTGACTTGCTGCTGCCGGTCTTCAAATGCCGCGTCGTGGCCGGCGAGAAATGGTCCGGCAACACCGACAGCGCCGGCCTCTACCGCTCAAGCGATGGCGGCAAGAACTGGAGCTACAGCGAAGTGCCAGACTCTCTCGGCTGTGTGCACATGAACATCGTGCCGGTGACGGATGGACATCTTGTCGCCTTCTACCGCAGTCGCTGGGCGGACTTCATCTACCGCGCCGAGTCACATGATGCCGGCAAGACGTGGATATCTCCCCGTCCCTCAACGCTTCCCAACAACAACTCATCGATCCAGTGCATCAGGCTGTCGGATGGCAGGCTGGCCATGGTCTATAACCACTCCAGCGCCGCCAATGCCACGGGCCGCCGCACCTCGCTCTATGATGAAATTGATGACGGCGAGGCTGCACCATCGCCTTCCACAACAACACGTCAGGCCTTCTGGGGTGCCCCCCGCGCCCCGATGTCCCTCTCCTTCTCCAGCGACAATGGCCTCACCTGGCAGGGCAGGCGCGATCTCGACACCAGCGACGGTTTTTGCCTCAGCAACAATTCTGTCACGCGCGCCAACCGCGAACTCTCCTACCCCGTCCTGCTGGAAGGCCCCGGCAACACGCTTGATGTCGCCTTCACCTGGTTCCGGCAGGGCATCAAGCATGTCAGGATCAAACTCGCATGAGCACAACCTATCCCTTCACGTTGGATGACCTGCGCGTGCTCACTCAGTGGGACACACCAACAATCTGCAACGCTCTGGAGCTCATCGTTCCGGAACGCCGCGCCATTGGATTTACAGTGGAGCCGATGGTGGCCCTCCATCCCGGAGCGGCTCCCATTGTCGGACTTGCCCGCACCGGCACAGTTCGCGCCAAGGAGCCGCCGCGCGGAAACGTCGCCGACAGAATGGCTTGGTACGAATATGTAGCCGATGCCGCCATGCCGGCAATCATTGTCATTCAGGATCTCGATGACCGTCCCGGCTATGGCGCCTTCTGGGGTGAAGTGAACACCAATCTGCACCACAAGCTGGGCGCAATGGGCTGCGTCACCAATGGCTCGTTCCGGGATTTGGCGGCATCAGCCAAGGATTTCCAGATCATCGGCGGGCGCGTCGGGCCAAGCCATGCCCATATCCATGTCGTCGATTTCGGAAAACCTGTGAATGTCTTCGGCATGCAGGCGGCCCATGACGATG
>JBIOWL010000516.1:0-2760 GCA_044868645.1 Aestuariivirga sp. | reverse complement strand
CTCTTCTCGGCGCTCATTGCCGAGATGCGCCAGCTTGGTATCCCTGTGGCGGGTGCGGACCGGCTTGAACTCGGCGCGCACATCATCGTCCAGGATCTTCTGGCCTTGGCGCAAGTGATGGTTCTGCCCGACGATGATCATACATTGGCCTGCCTCCTCAAGAGCCCGCTGATGCCGCGTCCACTCGAAGATGCGGCACTCACGGAGCTTGCGGCCAAACGCGGTGCAACGACCCTAAAACAGAGGCTGTTCGGTGATCCGCAACAAGCCGAGAATGCCCAGGCGCTGCGAGATTATGAAATGCTGGCACGGCAATGCGGCCCCTTCGCGTTCTTTTCGCGCGTGGTGCAGCAGCATATGACGGCCATTCTCACGCGGCTTGGCAGTGAGGCCGAGGATGCAGTGCGGGCCTTCCTCGATCTGGCACTGGACTATGAGCGCGAAGAGGGCAATTCGCTTTCGGGATTTGCCAACTGGATGAAAGGTTCCGACACCACTATCAAGCGCGAGATGGAAGAGGCGCAAGGGCGTTTGCGCATCATGACGGTGCATGGTTCAAAGGGATTGGAGGCGCCCATCGTCATCCTCGCCGATGCCGGCGATGTTCCCAGCAACACCGATAGAACGAAGCTTCTCTGGTCGCCGCCCAATTCAGGGCTTGAGGGCATGCCCATTTTCCTTCCGGACCTCGAGGGAGAGCCGGAACTGATCCGTGAGTGGAAGGGCTATCACAAGCAGAAGCGCTTCGAAGAGAACATGCGGCTTCTTTATGTGGGCATGACGCGGGCCCGTGATGAGCTTTATGTGTGTGGCAGTTTCAACGCCAAGGAACCGGGCAAAGAGAGTTGGTGGAAGCTTCTCGAAGAGGCCATCGAAAAAGAAACGCATCTTGAGTTCCGCAAACATGTGCTCCCCGATGGTACGGAAGCCGATCGGCTTGGGCCCGATGATGTGCCGCTCAAGGGAGTTGAAGGCGCAGCACTTGCGCTTCCGCCTTTGCCGGATTGGCTGGGTGCTCCCGTGCCGCAACGCGCTCCCATCCCACAAAGGACAATCAGCAGATCGGGCGATGCCATTCACCTGGCGGCGGCGCGGCGGGGCATTGCCATTCATGGGCTGCTTGAACAGCTGCCGGAATGGCCTGCCGCTGAACGGCGGGAGAGGACCATGAAAAGGGCCAAGCGCCATGGCCTGGAGGAGGGTCTTGCCGAACGGCTGCTGGCGGTTGTGGAGGGCCCAGACACCTCCGTGTTCTTCGGCCCCGGCAGCAAGGCGGAAGTTGATCTTTCGGGCATGCTTGCCAGCGGTGAAACCATCCTGGGCCGGATCGACAGGCTGGCAAAGGACGGCAATACCTTCCTGATCCTTGATTACAAGTCCGGACAGAGGCCATCCGTGGCGCTGGCAGTGGAACATGACTATGTCCGGCAATTGGCAGGCTATGCGGCGCTGCTGCGAGAGGCCCATCCCGGCCACAAGGTCAAGGCTGCCCTGCTGTGGACGCAAAGCGGCGAATTGCAGTGGATTCCGCAAGATTTGCTATAGCGCAACGGGCCCTCAAGTGCGCAGCGGTTGAGGGCGAAAAGTTGCGCCATATCAATGAATCTGGCGCATCTTTCACTTCGCAGGCGATTCCACCTGCTCGTCCGATGCGCTAACCCGCTCACGGTAATGTGGCCGGGGCGGCGTCTTGACCTTGCGGGGGCCGATGCCTAGCTAAGGGGTGACAAACGCGGAGATTCTCATGACGACCCACATCACCGATGCCTCCTTCGATACCGATGTTCTCAAGTCCTCGACCCCTGTCGTGGTCGATTTCTGGGCGGAGTGGTGCGGGCCTTGCAAGATGATCGGACCTTCCCTCGAAGAGATCGCCGTTGAGCTTGGCCCCAAGGCCAAGATCGTTAAGCTCAACGTTGACGAGAACCCTTCAACGCCCGCCAAATATGGCGTGCGCGGCATTCCGACACTCATGGTGTTCAAGGATGGCAAGCTTGCCGCCACAAAGGTTGGCGCCGTGCCGAAGAGCCAGCTTTCCAGCTGGATCAATTCCTCGATCTAACTATCTGCGGGCGGCGCCCGTGACGGCGGACATGGCTTCGCTGCGTTCTGCGGCCAGCACATGGCCTGCGAGATAGAGCGAGCCACATATCAGAATACGTGCGGCAGGTTTCAGAAATGAAGCCTGCCGCAAAGCATTTTGGAAGCTCTCCGACGTTGCGGCCGTGCCGCCGAGGCCTTCAACAGTTTCGGCCAGCATCGCTGCAGGAACGGCATTGGGTTCATCGGGAATGGTTATGGTGAAGACCTGCTCTGAAAGTGGAACAAGCGGGCGGATGAAGGATGTGCGATCCTTGGTGTTGAGCATGCCCCAGATGATGATGAGTGGCTTATCCGGCATGGCCTTAAGGGCAGTTGCGAGAATGGCACCGGCATCGGCATTGTGGCCGCCATCGAGCCAGAGCTCGAAGCCATCCGGCAACTCCGATGACAAGGCACCGCCCCTGAGGTGCTGCAGGCGGGCAGGCCACTCCGCCGAACGCAGGCCTTGCGCCATGTGATCTTCGGTGATGCCGGGATCATTGAGGGCGCGCAAAATTGCGATGGCATTTCCGGCATTGCCAATCTGGTGCGGTCCCGGCAGTGACGGCAACGGCAAATCAAGCAGGCCCTTTTGATCCTGGAAGACCATGCGGCCATACTGCGTGTAACAGTCCCAATCCTGGCTCGCGACGGAAAGTAGAGCTTTCACTTCTTCCG
>JBIOWL010000515.1:0-6728 GCA_044868645.1 Aestuariivirga sp. | reverse complement strand
AAATACGAGAATAGGCCTCTTGGCGAGAAGAAGCGGCTAGTTGGCGAGGGCGTTCCTTATGGCCGCATGGGCACGCCCGAGGATCATGTGGGCTGCGCCATTTTCCTGGCATCCGCCGAAAGTGACTATGTGGTGGCCCAGACTTTCAATGTCGACGGCGGGCAGTGGATGAGCTGACATGGCAAGGCTCTCTCTTGCAAATCTGAGCGCGCTCGGGCCCAGGGTCGCGGTGCCGAAATATTCCAGGAACCAGCTTTCGCCCGGCATCGTCCATTTCGGTGTCGGCAATTTTCACCGCGCCCATCTCGCCGTCTATCTCGACGATCTCTTCAACCTGGGTCTCAACCACGATTGGGCCATCATCGGTGCCGGCGTCATGCCCCTCGATGAAACCATGCGGGAAAAACTCGCCGCCCAGGACTATCTGTCAACGGTCGTGGAGCAGGACGCAAACCTGACGGCGGCGCGCGTGACGGGGCCGATGGTGGATTTCATTCCGCCATCCGAGCGTCCAAGGCTGCTGAAGACCCTCGCTGATCCCACAATCCGCATCGTCTCCCTTACGGTGACTGAGGGCGGCTACATGATCAATCCCGCGACCGGTAAGTTTGATCCGTCACATCCCGCCCTGCAACGGGACGCCAAGCACCCCGACGACCCAACCAGCGTGTTTGGTCTCATTCTCCATGGCCTCAAGTCGAGAAGGGATGCGGGGCTCGCGCCCTTCACCGTCATGTCCTGCGATAATGTTCCTCACAATGGCATTGTCACGCGCAACGCCGTTGCGGGTCTCGCCCGTCTCATGGATGATAAACTCGCCGATTGGGTTGAAGCAAACGTTGCATTCCCCAACGCCATGGTGGACCGCATCACGCCTGCAACCACCGACCGCGAGAGGACGATCACCGCCAGGGAATTCGGCATTGAAGACAGCTGGCCCGTCTTCTGCGAGGAATTCAAGCAGTGGGTGGTTGAAGACAATTTCCCAACTGGCCGCCCGGCCTTCGAAAAGGTGGGCGCGCAATTCGTCTCCGACGTGACGCCTTTTGAGTACATGAAGATCCGCATCCTCAATGGCGGTCATGCCATCATCGCCTATCCCGGCGGGCTGCTTGATGTGCACTATGTCCACGAGGCTATGCAGCACCCGCTCATTCATGCCTTCTTCGAAAAGGTGGAACAGGAAGAAGTGATCCCGACTGTTCCGCCCGTGCCGGGAACCAACATCCAAGACTACTACAAGCTCATAGGCCGCCGCTTCTCCAATCCCAAGATTGGCGATACCGTGCGCCGCCTGTGCCTTGATGGCTCGAACCGCCAGCCCAAATTCATCGTGCCCGTCATCAATGACAATATCGCCATGGGCCGGAGCACTGCGGGCCTTGCCCTCGAGTCAGCCCTGTGGTGCCGCTATTGCGCAGGCACAAGCGACAGCGGCAAGGTAATCGAGCCCAATGATCCCAACTGGGAGAGACTGCAGGCAAGCGCGAAAGCCGCCCAGTCATCGCCCCGAGCCTGGCTCGCCATGACCGACATCTATGGAGACCTCGTCAATCACAAGGCTTTTGCTGAGGCCTTTGCAGCAGCGCTTGTCTCGCTGGCAAGGCAGGGAACGGCCGAAACACTCAAGGCTTACACGTCCTGCTAAGCTGCCCGGGGACGACTCCGCGAGAGCTCTTCGTGGAAACTGGAGGGCTCCCGCAGCACCACTGCCGACAAACCCCAGAGCACGCCCAGCATCCAGTAAAAGTGGCGCCAGTGATCGGTATCGATCTGCACGCCCTGGATCATGACCGCTATCATCGGACAAAAAACGGCAATGATATGCGGCTGCAAGGCAGAGCGGATGAAAGCTGCCTTGATTCCAATGGCGATGGTGCTGAGGACGAGTAACAGATAAGTCACGCCACCAAGCCAGCCATAGGAGGCAAATGCATTAAGGAATGTGTTGTGCGGTTCGAGGCCGAAGTGATTGCGGAATTGGAGCGGGCCGAGGCCTAGAGGTGAAGAGAACAGCAAAGGAATGCTGCGCATCTGATTGCCGAAACGACCCGTCTCGCCGGTATCGTAGGACTGCACGAGGGAGAAACGCTCGACAAACATGGCACGCACATGTTCGTTGGCCATCAGGGCCGAAATTCCGATGAAGCCGATGATGACCGCCGCAATACCGATAATGAGGATACGGCTGCGCAAATGCCCTTGCGGGTTCAGGGCGAAAGTCAGTGTTGCCATCAGAACGGCCGCCGCCAGAAAATTCATCCAGGCTCCGCGTGAAAACGATAGGAAGAGACCGGCGATTACCGTCATGAAAATAATGCTGAGGAGGATGGGCCGCTTGCTGTTTCCCATGAGCAGGCTTTGCAGCATCAGGATCGCGGGGAAGATGATGAAGGTGGAGAAGACATTGGGATCCTTGAAGAGTCCCGTGGCCCGGCCCGGCATATTGTGCGGGACACCGCCGATGCCAAAGTAATCCATGAGCGCGAATATTGCGGCGAGAAAGGCGGATACATAGAGGCCCGCCCGGATGATCTCCATTCTGCGGATGGGATCATAGGCAACATAGAAAGCAAGAAACATGGCCATGGCGGCCATATAGAGCGATGTCACCATGAACATGCGGGCCTTCTCGTCGGCCTGGAATGCCACAAGCCCGATCAGGCCGCCGAAATTGTAAAGCAGCAGAAAAAGGATGAGGGGCGCCATGGCGGCCATCATGCGAAGGCCGGAGCCCACGAAGCAGAGAAGACTGAGGACGAAGAGCAGGTCGGTGGGCGCCGGTTCGATGAGGACAAAGAAGGCGGACGCAAACATGAGCAGCACCAGCCCCTGGCGCGCAACATCAAGCGTACTGCCGAGAGGCGTTGCCTGGAAGGGGCTAGGGGCTGGCGGATGCTGACTCAGTAGGCTTGCTCCGTATTGAGGAGGGCGACCGGAGTTCTTGCCAGGATGTAAAGATCGAAAATGAGCGACCAGTTCTCGATGTAATAGAGGTCATGCTCCACGCGCCGTTCGATTTTCTCGGCCGTGTCGGTCTCGCCGCGCCAGCCATTGACCTGCGCCCAGCCCGTCATTCCGGGCTTCACCTTGTGGCGCGCGAAATACCCGTCAACAACCGACTCATAAAGACTGCCCGCTGCACTCGCTTTTGTGGCGTGGGGCCTGGGACCGACGAGCGACAATTCACCCTTGAGGACATTGAAGAGCTGCGGCAGTTCATCAAGGCTCGTGCGCCGGATGAAACGGCCGACACGGGTGACGCGCGGATCGCCCTTGCTGACGAGCTTGCGCGCATCGGCGTCGGCCTCGCTCACATACATGGAACGGAATTTGAACACCTCGATCAGCTCGTTGTTGAAGCCATAGCGCTTCTGCCTGAAGAGAACGGGTCCTTTGCTGTCGAGCTTGATGGCAAGGGCAACAGCGGCGAAGACTGGGCTCAAGAGGATGAGCGCAAGGAAAGCGATCAGCTTGTCTTCAATGGTCTTGATGAAGGGTCCCCAATCACCGAGCGGACGGTCGAAGACGTCGAGCAGTGCCAGATTGCCGATATAGGAATAGGCGCGCGGGCGATAGCGGAGCTTTTGTCCCTGCGCGCTCAACCGGATGTCGACCGGCAGTACCCACAGGCACCTGAGAATGGCCATAAGCCGGTCTTCCGCGGTGTGTGGAAGCGTTAGGATCAGCGTATCGATGCGCGTGGCGCGCACGAACTCGATGAGATCTGGAATGGTGCCGAGCTTCTTGAGGCCCAGGGTCACGTCAGGTGAGCGGTTATCGCGCCGTTCATCAAATATGCCGAGGAGTGTGATGCCGGCATCAGAAGAACTGTTGATGGTGGAGATGACATGTTCGGCATCCGCGCCGCCGCCGACAAGTACGGCCCTCTTGTTGAATTGGCCGTGGCCGTTGAGTTGCCGCAGGATGGCGGCAATGGCGAACCGGCCTGCGATGAAAAAGCACAATCCCGACGCAGCCCAGACAATGAACCAGCCGCGCGAAACGCTGGCGCCCATCTTGGTTGCAAACAGCAGGAGCGCCGCAAGACAAATGGCCACAAACCATGACACAAAGAAGCGCGGCAGATGCCCCAGAGGATTGAGAAGCACCGGCAGTCCATATAGCCTTCCCATCTGCAGCATTGTGGCAGTTGAGAACGCGGCAGTGGCGAGAGCCATGCCATAGGGAAAAAGCGGGTTTGCTTCTTCGAGCCCCGGATAGCGGATGGCATTGAGGAAACCCACCAGAACAATGAGGGCGATTTCGATGAGCCGGATGAGCGCTACCGCAACGCGCGGCGCCACGAATGGGCGGTCAGGCAACTGGCGGAGCAGGCTGTCGCGCCGCTGGCGCCATGTTACGTGGGTATCGAATGCCAGCGTACTAGCGCTGACAACGGACGAAATATTGAAGTTTTCGGGTTTCATGACCTTGCTTCAGAATGAAACATGCTTGCTTGACGCATGTTGCATAGCAACCAGTGGTCCATCACGCCTGTGCGGTAACCAGGCCTGTTAAACTTGGTTACTGAATTGTGAACTTGTTGGAGAGGCTGGCATAGAATTGGGTGATATCCCTGCACATCGTTACCGCACTGCATTCCTCGATAACGCTCTCGAAAAACAATGCGTTGGCCGCCTGCATTTCTGGATCTCTTTCCAGTTGGGCCTTCATTTTGGCATAGAGTGCATCGACATCGCCGGGCTGGCACAGAAGTGTCTCCGGCACGATTTCCGGCACTCCGCCGACAGCAGTTGCCACCAGAGGTTTTCGCGCAGCGCCGGCTTCCAGGACCACATAGGGAAAGGCTTCCTTGTGTGACGAGAGCACCATGATCCGGCCCATCATGAGAGCCTCGGCGGGCGGCATCGCGCCGGGAAAGCGCACCCGCCCTATCACGCCGAGTTCGCCGGCCAGTCCTTGCAGCGCTGTCTTTTCGGGTCCGTCTCCAACAACAGTGAGAGTGGCGGACGGGAAACGGGCCAGCGCCCGGATGAGAATATCAAGTCCCTTCACTTTTCGGATTTCGCCCAGGACCATGAAATCGCTGGCATCAGGTTGAAGCGCTGGTTCCTTGAATTCTTCGGACCAGACCCCATTGTAGACGACGGCATGAGGTTTGCTGGCAATGCCGATCTTTTTGTCAAAGAGGTTGCGCTCATGCCTGCAGACAAAGTTGAGACCGGAGCCGATCCGTCTCAGAAATCTTTCAGCCGAGAGATAGGCAGCACCCATGGGCGAGGACCAGTCATAGGCGAGGCTGCCGTTATGCGGCGTGTAAGTGGAAGGAATGCCGAGCTTCCATGCCGCAAGCCGGCCATAAAGCCCGCCTTTCGCGCCATGACAATGGATCACGTCAGGGCGGATGTTTTCGGCAACTCGTCTGACAAGTCCGGCCCCCGACAGATCCCCGAAACCCGGCTGCCGCGGAATGGGCGTCCGGTGAATGCCGAGGCGGCAATGGGGTTCGATGCGCTTGAGCATGCGGGCTGCAAATTCTCCGCCCTCGCCGGAATCGCAGAAAATCCCGATCTCATGCCCCAATTCATGCTGTCCGCGCGCCAGGTCGCAGACATGCCTGAAAAGGCCGCCCACCGGGCTCCGAAAAACGTGAAGAATGCGCATTGCCGTGCCGTCCCACAGCGAAACCGGGTGGGATCGCTAGAACCAGCGTTCTCGCACGAAAATGATGTCCCCGGGGTAAACCTGCGTGGTAACCGGAACCTTGTATGACTGGGTGCCTTTGGCATTGCGCCGTGTGAGGAGAGCGCTGGTCTGGTCGGCGCGGGGACCATAACCTCCGGCAACGGCGATTGCCGCCTGCACTGTCATGCCCGGCTGGTAAGGATAGCTGCCGCCCACCGTCACTTCGCCCATGATGTAGAACGGTCTGAGCGAGATGGCCTGAACCGAGACCTTGGGGTCGAGCAGATAACCTGAACTCAACCGCTGCACGATCAAGCGTTCAATCTCGCGTGTCGTTCTCCCTGCCACCGGAACAGATGCCACATAGGGCATCGACAGCTCACCACTGGCATCGACGACATATTCACCCGTAAGGTCGCTCTCACCGGCAACCCTGATGCTCAGCTTGTCGCCCGCCCCGACGCGATAGCCCGAGGAATATTCGTATGCCGCTGCCTCGCCCTTTTGGGCAAAGGGCGGCAGCGCCCCGGTCCCGTTTTTGGACGGCAATTGGGAAATGGAAGAGACAGCCTCCGGCCCGGAGACAATGTCATCGTCAACGCTGATGCCGGTGCCGCCCGGAGGTGCCGATGGCTCGAGGCTGTCCCAGCTTTGGGTACAGCCGGCAATGAGCGAAGCAGACAGAAGAAGCGCCGTGATACGCATGTGAACTTTCGCAACAAACAATTCTCCGGTCTTTGGACGCCGGATGGCCGAAAGCTAAACGATCATGGTTAGCTTTTGCTTAAGTCTCACCCAAGGTTTGTTAAGCAGTTGGTTACCATAAAATCTGAAGAGTTTGGGCCGTATGCAGTGTGCCCCGAAAATTGCAAGAAAACCCGCGTCATGACAGGCGATCTCTCTTTTACGATCATTGATGTCTTGCGGGGCATGGGCCGCCGCAAAATCCTGATCATGTCATGCACGGCGCTTGGGCTGATGGCGGGCCTCGGAGTCCTGACCGTGTTCAAGCCTTCGTATCAGGCGGAAAGCAGGGTTCTCGTCCAGAATCTGGCCACGCCCTATGACCAGCCCAACGT
>JBIOWL010000514.1:0-2815 GCA_044868645.1 Aestuariivirga sp. | reverse complement strand
ACTTCAACCACAGGCTCTACAGTCGCGCGCTCCGTCACCATTGCGAGTTGCTGCTGAGAAGCCAAGGACGCCTCGGCCACGGGCTCCGGCTCGATCTCGAGCAGCACCTCGATTGCCGGTGCTGCCTCCGCATCTTCAACGATGTCGTGCGGCAATGGCGCCGCATTCACAATCCAGCCGGCAAAAGCGGCATGCACAGCGAGGGAAACAGAGATTCCGCGTGCTGAAATCATGGGGGTGGCCCTTCCGGTTTCGGGGCGGCGACAAGACCAATCTTGCTGATGCCTGCCTTGGACAAGGCTTCAACCACCGCCATCACCTTCTCGTATGGCACAGCTAAATCGGCGCGAAGGCGGACGCGCCCTTCCCGCGTCTTCTCATCCAGCGCGGCAATGCGCGCCTCCACCATTTCGAACGCCACCGGCTCATCGGCAAAGGACACCTGTCCATCTTTCTCAATGAAAATGTCGAGAGGTTGTTCTTCCGGCGGCAGCTGGTCCAGCGCCGCCTTGGGAAGATCGATGGGAACGCCGACCGTGAGCATGGGAGCCGCCACCATGAAGATGATGAGCAGCACCAGCATGACATCGACGAAGGGCGTGACGTTGATCTCGCTGTTAAGCGGCGCGCTGGCAGGCAACAGATCGTTGCCGCCGGAGAGCAAAGCGTGGCTTGGTGTGATCATGACGCCCGCTCATCCTTTGCGCGCAGGATCAGCATTTCCTGAACAAGCTCTTCTGCGGGCACCAGCGAGCGCGCCACCTGCATGCTGAGACGATTGTAGAAAATCGCAGCGGGAATGGCGGCAAAGAGACCTATGGCCGTTGCCAGCAGGGCCTCGGCGATGCCCGGCGCCACGACATCAAGACTGGTGTTCTTGCTTTGCGCGATCGCTGCAAAACTGTTCATGATGCCCCAGACGGTTCCAAAGAGGCCAATGAACGGTGCGGCGGAGGCAACCGTTGCCAGAAATGCAAGGCCCACTTCCCGGTCCCGCTTCAATTTCGCAAGGAGCAGTCGGGCCCGCGCCAGAAAGCGTTCGCGCAGCGCCTCGCTCCAATGTTCGTGGATAGGCGCTTCCGCCTCAAGTGACTGCGCAACGACATATGCGCCCTTCCTGCCTTCGAGCCGGGCACTCGACCTGAATCCGGCCAGCGTGCGGGCATCGCCACGAGATTGCCGCCAGAGTAGGAACGACTTTTCCAGAATGATGGCCCAGCAAATGAGCGAGGCAAGCAGCAGGCCCACCATGATCGCCTTCACCACCGGGTCTGCGTGCAGGAAGAGACTGACGAAGTCCAAGCCTCCGCCAGCCTCCCCGCCCCCGGTTGTAACGGCGCCTCCCACCGTTACTTTCCAAATCGCGTCGTGACAGTGAACATGATCGTGCGCCCTGGTGAATCCGTACCATCGAGATAGCGCCGGTAGTCTTCATCGAAGATGTTGTCAGCGTTAAGCGCCAGCTTGAGATTGTCATTGACCTGGTATGAGGCGAAGAGATTGACCAGATTGTAGGATTCGGACGTCAGCGAACCTGTTGGCACGCGGTCCTGGTCGGCGACGGCAAACCATCTCGCACCAAGTTCCACCTTTTCATCGTGGAAGCGGAAGCCCAGCGTCGTAACGACCTTGTCGGCAGGCACCGTAAGAAGCGGCTCATTTGCCGTCTCGTCGTCACCACGAATCATGCTCGCCGCGACGCTGGCAAACATGAAGCCGGCGTCATAGTTGACCTCGCCTTCCAGGCCCCACAACCTCGCCTTGGCGATGTTGACGTACTGATAGGTATCGCCCGCAGGCCCCGGAGGCCCAAGGCTCAAATATTCCGCGCCGATATAGTCATCGACGTTGTTCTGGAAAGCGCCAACGCGCAGTGAAAGCAGATCCTCGGACGCAAAGACGTTCCTGAATTCCCCGGTGATGCCCGCTTCGATATTCTGGGCAACTTCCGGAACCAGATCCGGATTGGGCAGGAACTCGAAGGGCGCCGGCGCGGGATGGAAGCCGCCGATCATGGTCTCGGTCGTGGAGGGTGCACGATAGCCTTCGGCGTAGGTGCCGTAGATGTTGAGGCCCTTGAGCACCGTATCTTCAAAGGGCTTCAGCACAACGGTGGCTTTCGGAGAAAAATGCGTGCCTTCACTGTCCACCGTGTCGCCCTTGAGGCTGTAGGCATCGAAGCGGCCGGCGACGATGAATTCCAGCCATTGCGTGACTTCGATCTGGTCCTGGATGAAGGCACCGCCTGCCGTGCGTTCACCCGAAGGCGTGAATAAGTCGGCAGTGCTGATCGGATCGATCACTTCAACCTGATCCTGAAAGACGTCAGCACCCACCGTCACCGCGTGCTTGACTGATCCGGTATAAAAGCGGGAGGTGTTGAAGATATCAGTTCCGATGGTGTCGATATCAAATGTGCGATGCTGGCCGATCAATACCGGGTTTGAGGCAGCTAGCACTTCTTGATCCTGGAGGGTCGAAGTCCAATAGGCGCTGGCCGTGAAGTCGATGAGGTCATTGCCGGCTGCTTCCCAATTGAACTTTGCCGCCAGTGTTTCCGCTTCAACTTCGTTCAAATAACGCGTAGTACTAGTTGGTGACACTTGGTTCTTAAATTCGTCAGTGTTCTTAAGGTAAGACACATCGAAGCGCATGTCCTCGGCAGGAGTCAGCGACAATTTGACAAGTCCTGCGAGAATGTCGCGGCTGCTGTCCGCCACCACACTGCCGTCTCCATCCTTGTAGTCGCCATTGTCACGGGCAACGATGTTGCCAAGAATGCCGCCATAGTCGCCGAGCCTCATGGCGCCCGTGG